>JAABTU010000487.1 GCA_011389715.1 Desulfotignum sp. | reverse complement strand
AGATATGGGCAGGCACCAAAAACCCCTGGTCAGAGGTTTCCAGCATGATCTCCAGAAGATCCCTTGCATCCAGGCCGAGAATAGGGCGGCCGTCAGACGTGATATTGCCGATGGCATCCAGCCGGGCATTAAATTTTTTTACACTGGTCAAATCCGGAAAATAAATGATATTATGATTTTTTCTGACTTTGCCGTCTTTTTTATAAATATTGGATATTTCCGCCTGGAGCATAAAACGCACCTGGTTCCGGCAGGATGGGGGTATGGTATCGTCGATGGCTGCTGCGATCTGTTTTTTCAACACAAACAAACCGGGCTCAGCCGGTTCCAGCTTGGATTCCATCTCCTGCACCCAGGAAGGGTGGGTGAAATCGCCCGTACCCACGACAGTGATGCCCTTGATCCGGGCTGCATGGTAGATATTTTCAAAATCCAGGTTCCGGGCCGTTGCCCGGGAATACTTGGAATGGATGTGAAGGTCTGCACAAAAGGTCATAATATTCAGCCTGAATCAAAAAGTTTGGGTTCTTTCGCATGTTATGTACATGATTTTCACTTAATTTAAAAGCCAGATTCTGGTAAAGAAAAAGGAAGCCATCCCGATTTTCACCTTCAAGAAAAAGGAAAGGGCCATGACAGCCACCTCCCACACAGCGTTACTCATAGCACCCTCAGACACTGCCCAGGCGGTAAAAACGGCATTGGCAGAAACCCCGGAACTTGTCATTATCCAGGCAGAGACAAATGGCGATGCCATGAAACACATTTTTTCCCGGTCCCTGGCGTTTATTGTCATGGACCTGTCTTTGGGCAAAATTGATCCCCATGCCCTTGCAGACAGCCTGTTGCGCCTTGATCATGCCAAAATCCCCCCTGTTCTGCTGGTAACAGATACCCCGGCGCTGCCGGATCTGTATGACAAAGCACCTCCCCTGCTGCTGGACCATATTGCCAAACCCATTGAACCGGTGTTGATCAGGGCCAGGCTTTTGCTTTTTATGGCACTTTTCCGCCACCGCATTGCCGTTGACCAGAGCATCCAGGAACTGGAAAAAGTGTATGCCCGGTTTATGGATCAGCACCAGTCCTCTTTATCTGAAACCACCCTGAAAAAAAACATTCTGGCATTATCTGCTGCAGTTACCAATCAGGTCCAGCCTTTTTTATCCAAAATCCAGGCCAGCACCTATTTTTTGCAGCAGGCACCGGACATGCCCCTGCGCCTGCGCCAGGGCGTCACCCAGATCCGGACAGCCGGCGACCATATCGCACGGGTGATCCGCCAGCTGCGCAGATCCCAGGACCGGGAATTGGACAGCCAGGTCAGCTTCCAGGACAAAACCGGCCAAACCCGGCCCGGCAGATTCCTTTTTGCCACCCATTTTACAGATGAATTCATGATCTTTAAACATTATCTGGCCGGCAGGATAAAGGCCGATCTTATCCAGGCGGATACCGCTGACCAGGCCCTGGAATATGTGGCCTCCCACAGGCCGGATATTATTTTTATCAACCACCGGCTGACGGACGGGTCCGGCCTGCATCTGCTGGAAAAACTGGTACGACTGAGAACCAGGGCCCCGGTGATCTACATTGTTGACAACCGCCATACTGATGCCGGGGCCGCTGCCATTGCCACCGGGGCCTACACGTTTCTTATCAAAGAACAGACATCAGCCATGGATCTTGTGGATACCATACAAAAAACGGTTTCTCAGGCCAGAATCACCCATAAAATCCAGGGTGCACGGGACCGGATAGACCTGATTTCCCGGCGGGATCAGCTGACCCGGCTGTTGAACCGCAACTGGTTCAACCGGACCCTGGCTTTGGAATTGTCCAAGGCCAGGCGGTACGGCCTTCCTCTGTCCATACTGCTGGTGCAGGTGGACCAGTTTGCTTCCTTTAACGAACGGTACGGATACAAGACCGGAGATATCATTTTAACCGCCTGTGCCGCAAGGATCCAGTCAATGGTAAGAAACCTGGATGTGGTGTGCCGATTCGGGGCGGAAAAATTCGGCATTGTTTTGCCCAACACCCAGACAACCAAGGCCCGGATCCTGGCCGAACGTATCAGACAAAACATTGGTGAAAATAAAATCTCTGTGGGCACCCATCAGCTCGGGCTGACCATCAGCACAGGAATGGCCTGTTATGCAAAAAAAAAGGCAGGCACACAAGACCAGGCTTCAGCAGCAGCGGAGCCGGCAGCCGTATCAGGTCCGGACCTGGTCCACAAGGCACTCAAAGCCCTGGAAACTGCCGTACAACAGGGAGGAAACCAGATTCAGCCATGAAACCCTCAGACAAAGAAACAATTCAAGCCTGGGCCCAAAAACAGACACACACCATGGAAATTTTTTTACCCTGGACCAGCCACCCGGAACAGGCAGGCTTTGATGCCTTTGCCGGGAAACTTGCCCGACTGGCCCCGTGTATCCGGGTCAGACCTTCAGACAAAAAATCAGACCTGCCGGCACTCTGTATTGCCGATAACATCCTTTTCAGCGCCCTTCCCCTGGAAAAAGAACTGGCCCCTTTTCTGGAAGCCCTGACCTGCCTGACCGGTCCTTTGCCATCTTTGGCAGACGATATTGGCAGTATGCTGAACCGTCTGGCCCATCCCTGCCGCCTGGCCCTTTTCATTGCCCTGCAATGTCCCCACTGTCCCAACATGGTCAGAACCCTTTTACCATTGGCAGTCCATTCAAAAAAAATTTTTCTGCACATTATTGACGGGAGTCTTTTTCCTGAAACAGCCCGGAAACACAAGGTATTATCCGCACCCTGTCTGATCCTGGACCAGGATTACCGATGGACAGGACAGACATCCCAAAGAGAAATACTTGACATGATGGTCCGGCCGGACCCATCACAGCTGGGCCCTGATACCCTGAAAAATATCCTGGAACAGGGGGATGCCCGGTGGATATGTCAACAGATGATCCAGGCCGGTCATATTTTCAACGGTTTTGCCGCACTTTTGCTGCACAGCACATGGTCGGTGCGTCTGGGGGCCATGGTGGTGGTGGAAACCCTTGCAGAAAAAGCCCCGGATCTGGCAGCACAATTGTGCCCCATTCTCATCCAGGCATTTCATGATCAGGATGTTTCGGTCCAGGGAGATATTTTATACGCCCTGGGAGAAGTCGGCACTTCTGAAACAACGGCCTGGATTCAAAAAATTCTGCCCGGCCTGGCACATCCGGACCTCACAGATGCTGCCCAGGATGCCCTGGCAGCCATTGGAAATGAGAACTGACCTGCTACTGGGTCTGATAGTCTGTTCTGGACTGGCTGGCACTCAGGGCCTGGATACGGTCCCTGGCTGCCTGCACCACTGTGTTGTCTTCATCTTTTTCGGTCATCTGCTCCAGAAAATCAAGATCCTCGCATTTGTTGATAAATTTAATCCTGACTTTGGGATTGGAATGTAAATACTTCGGGACAAACAAATCTGAAAAACCCATGACTCCTCCTTTTTGTGGTAATCTTTCCAGGAGGTCAGATGCTTTTTTTCACATATTTCTCAATCAGTTCAATGGTTACAGCACCCATGGATCGTCCCTGTTTTACCGCAGTCAGTTTAAACGCTTTGTGAAGATGGTCTGGAATCCGCAATGTCAGCTGTTTGGTCTTGTTTTTTTCAACCACCGCTTCAATATTCTCCTGTTCATAGTTCCGGCATCTATCATCCGACCCCTAGCTTTATGTACATATTGCCATAAAACTGCAAAGACATCAAGACATAAATTGTATTTTCACGCGTGTACCTGAAAACACACAATCTTGACAGATTGAAGGATATACGGTATCACCCGCCCATGAAAGAGCCCATGAAATATTTGATCAGACAATTCAACCTGTCCCCCCATCCGGAAGGTGGTTTTTTCCGGGAAATTTACCGGTCTAAGCAGATGGTATGGTCTGATGCAGTATCTGCCACCCGGGCCGCAGTCACCCAAATCTATTTTCTGCTGCCCAGAGGACAGGTAAGCCGGTTTCACCGGGTTGCCCACGACGAAATCTGGCATAACTACCAGGGAGATCCCCTGCGCCTGATTCAGTTTAACGGATCCGATCTGACACAGACCCGTATCGGCAAAGGCTGCCCTGATTATACCGCAATTGTTCCGGCAGGGGTCTGGCAGGCGGCGGCCACCACAGGCACCCATACCCTTGCGGGCTGCACCGTGGCACCGGGATTTGATTTTACCGACTTTTGTTTTCTTTCGGATGATCCCATTCACCTGGAACGGTTCCACTCCCTTGACAGTGGATTCGATGCATTTTTATGACGGGGGTATGACAAAAGACAACTAACGCGGGAACCCCGCAAACCAAATACCTTTCCTCATTTCTTGTTTTTTTGACGGCAACCGAGGAGTATGGCACTAAGGAGTTTATAAAAATGGCCACCAATGATCCCCATGCCCGGCATGCAGCCATATCGTTCCTGCGCACCTGCGTCAGTCCAGGCGGACGCTTCCGGGTGGGCATCCATGAGCCTTTTTTTGATGTGGACAATCTGCGGGAAAACGATTTTACCACCTGCTTAGGGCAGCTGCCCGGGGGCACCCCGGTATGGAACCATGCCAACTTTCCCGGAGCAGATGTGCGGGAACCGGCAGCAGACACCATATACGAGATTGCCAATCCGTTGCCTTTCCGGGGCACCACATTCATCAATTCAGCCTGGGCCGATCCCAAAGCCGGGCGCACTGAAAAAATCGGCATTCCCCGGCCGGGGCCCTGCTCTTTGTCCGCGAGTCTGGATGCCTGGAAAAACGATCTCACAGCCAACGACAAGATCCGGTTGATCAAGGCCCTGCCCCATCCTTTGAAAATTGCCCTGGCCCAGGCATCCACCGACCCTGAAGAACTGTGCGCCCTGGCCGGCCATGCCTGTACCCTGGTATTTGACAAAGACTGTGCCTCCCCTGAAGGCATGGGCTTCTGTCCGGGACACTCCGCCTCCCCGGTGCCTGATATTAGGTTCCATGACCTGTTTGAGGTGCTGGTGAACAATCCCCATCTGCCTGACGTATACAAAGAGGCCATGGTGCTTCGGCCCGGTATTCAGGGAAACAGTGAAATCGTCGGTGAATACACTGACGGCACCACCCATGTGTTTGAATACCTGCGCCGAAACTCCTATATCCCCTGGGGACATTTTGCATCCAACATGGCCAGCGATGCCATCCGGTACCGGGCACAGGAACTGGGCGCCGCAGACATACAGGGCCTGCGCCATCTGTATTACCAACGGGTCTATATCCGTGTGGCCAAACAGCTGGGTATCGGGGTGCCCCAAAAACGCAGCTGTATGTCAAAACAGGCACTGGAAAAGCTGCGCCTGTCGCTTCTGACTGCCCTGGACAGGGGCCGGGGTCCTGAACTGGACTTCAACGGGGCTTTGTGGGGATGGAACTTAGGGTTCGGGTTTGCCCAGTCCGGCCACAGGCTCCATGCCTCCCACCAGATGATACACCAGCAGAACGCCCTGGTTCCCAGACAGGTGAATGACCCTGACCACGGCCCTCTGCCCGCCTTTGCCTGCGGTGATTTGGTGTCAGACTTTATCAGAGAGTATGAAACTGCGCATGACAAACCGTTTTTTGATGCCTATATTGCAGCCATAAGAAACAATTGCCGCACGGACGGCAAAAATCAGGGAGAGAATTCACTCATTATTTATGAAGATAAACATATTCTGCTCTTTGCCCCCAAAGCCCAGGTCTGTGAATGGGAAATGCAGCTTGTGACCAAAAAACGCATTCCCCATGTGCTGGCAGCTGACACCCCCACAAGAAACGCTTTGGATCTGGCCATGTTGAAGGCGGCGCAGGTTCTTGAAAAACTGGGGGCTGACATGGTAACAGGCATGGAACTGTCCGGCCGATTTGATGAAAAAAAAACAGGGCAGCATCTGATCTATTCTTTTATTCCCAGGCTTCCCTATGCCCCGGCAACATTTTCCGAGGCCCAGCTGCGATGGATCAGCGGTGTCTATCCGGAAGATTTTGCCCATGCCTGCCGCAGGGTTCTGGCCTGAAACAAAAAGGAGAGACCATGATTCTGCATGACTTTACCTATGAATGGGATGGAAAAAGCCACTCAGGCAAAAAACCCATTTCCTGGTGGCCGGGTTGTTACCGGATAAGAATTCTCAAACTAGGGGATGAAAGCAGCAGTGTCCAATACCTGTTTCCCTTTGCCGTGGTATTCAGGTCCGCAAAAACCACCGCTGTCATGAACACATCCCTGGAAAATTATATCCACAACTTTGCAGAAAAAATCAGCCGGGAGTACAACATTGATATGGCAAAAGTGATGTGGGTTAAAATGGATGACCCGGTGATGGTAGCCCATCTGACCCCTGACCGAAAACTGTCCGGTGCCCCTTTGTATTCCATATCCTGGCGGTCAATCCGGCCCAATGAAATGGCTGTCATTGCACCGGACATCACCGATTTTTGATCACACGATCCCCTGGTCCATCATGGCATCAGCCACTTTGACAAATCCTGCGATATTGGCCCCATTCACATAATTGCCCGGTGTGCCGTATTCTTCGGAAGCGGTCAGGCAGTCCGCGTGAATGCGCTGCATGATGCCTTTGAGCCTGGCCTCCACTTCCTGCCTGGACCATTTGATGCGCATGGCGTTCTGGGACATCTCCAGGCCGGAAACCGCCACGCCCCCAGCGTTGGCAGCCTTTCCCGGGGCAAAAAGGATATGGCTGTCCAGGAAGATATCTACCCCGTCCGGGGTGGTGGGCATATTGGCCCCTTCACACACCACCTGGACCCCGTTTTTCACCAGATTTCGGGCATCATTTTTGTTGATTTCATTCTGGGTGGCTGACGGAAAAGCACAGCCTGCCTTATGGTCCCACAAAGGATTGTGTTCAGATCCAGGATCCAGAGGGGTATACACCGCTTCCGGATATTTGTCTGCATATTCTTTTATGCGAGCCCGTTTCACATTTTTCAGGTACATCACATATTGCAGTTTTCCCTTGTCAATGCCTTTTTCATCATAGATATACCCGGAAGAATCAGAAAAGGTGACTACCTTGCCGCCCAGATCGATTATTTTTTCCGTGGTATACTGGGCCACGTTCCCGGATCCGGACACCAGACATATCTTGTCTGTAAGGCTCTGGTTTTTGGTGGCCAGCATCTCATCGGCAAAAAACACAGATCCGTATCCTGTGGCTTCAGGCCGGATAAGACTGCCGCCCCAGCTGAGGCCCTTTCCTGTGAGCACGCCGGTGAATTCATTCTTCAACTTTTTATACATGCCGAACAGGTATCCGATCTCCCGGCTGCCCACACCGATATCCCCGGCCGGCACATCTGTATCAGGTCCCAGGTGGCGGTACAGTTCCGCCATGAAACACTGGCAGAACCGCATGACCTCATTGTCGGATTTTCCCTTGGGATCAAAATCAGATCCCCCTTTGCCGCCGCCCATGGGCAGGGTTGTCAGGGCATTTTTAAACACCTGTTCAAAGGCCAGAAATTTGAGAATGGACAGATTCACCGACGGATGAAACCGCAGTCCCCCTTTATAGGGCCCGATGGCTGAATTCATTTCTATGCGGAATCCCCGGTTCACCTGCACCCTGCCCTGGTCATCCATCCATGGCACCCGGAACTGGATGGTCCGCTCCGGCTCCACCATCCGCTCCATGATCCGGGCATGGCGGTATTCGGGATTCTGGTCCAGAACCGGCTTCACCGATTCAATCACCTCTGTTACCGCCTGGTGAAATTCCTTTTCAAAGGGATCTCTTGCATTAATAACATCCATAATCGTGGTCATTTTTCTCTCCTGTCTCCTGTGGTTGCCAGATGCAGTCCACATCTTTTATAACACAATTTCAGTTGCCGGTGGCGAACAATTGTTTCATGGCACCGACAAAATCCGCTTCAACCGATGCCGCATATGCTTCCCATTCACTGCCGTACCGATAAAATGCCGTGGCTGCCAGCTTCTTGGTCACAATGGCATTGCGGTAGGGCCGCAGTTTTTTTGCATTCATGATGCCCAAAATGGCCTCTTTGCCCAGAATCTTCACCAGTACCCCGGGGATATAGGCGACCAGGACCTGCCAGAGCAGGTCCTGGTCGCCGACAATATCATCCAGACTGTTGGCAACCCGCGCCTGGAAGGTGAAAATCTGCTCGCTGGTCTGTTCCGACAGCACAAACAAGGGGATATCCGGATTTTTTTCATGGATCTCCAGAAGCATGGCAGATTCCGTGCAGGCATAGGTATGCACCAGATGCAGTATATCCCGGATCAATGCCCACCGGGTGGCAGCATCCTCTAAAAGCCGCTTTTCATAGTCATCTTCAAACAGAAAAGCGGTGAGCACTTCCGCCACTGCCGAAGAAAATACCCCGCCCTTGTTGGCGGAAGAATCCTTGATCTGTAAAATACCGGTGTTTTTTGCGATATACCGCCGGGCAGCATCATCAAAAAACACATTGGCCCCTTCCACAATGAACCGCAGTTCCTTGAACAGGCTGGTGAATGCCTTTACATTCCGCTGGTTGATGGTATCTTTGAACCCGCCGCAGGGAATAAATGCCTGGATATCGGCCTGTTCGATATATTTGCGGTTGGCCGGATCAGTGATGAAATTGCGGTGGAACATGGCCCCGTCCGCCACCAGGGTGCCGTCCGGAAGCGTAATGTTCTTGCCTTTCAAGGGCACCTGGAATCCTTTTTTCCCCAGTTTTTCTGTTGGAAATGCCAGGGAATTTGCCCGGGGGCTGGTGTGGCGCATGAAAGCGATCTGCATAAGGATTTCTTTGTCCAGCCCGTCCGGATCAAACAAAACAGACCCCCCGTCCACCACCAGACATATCCTGCCTTTGTAACACTGGATTTCATTGCTGCCCAGGTCCCCGTCCGGGCCGCCGGTCATCATCAGGTTCAGGTCCTGTTCCTTTTCATTGCTGTGGGCGATCAGGGTCCGGAAAGCGCCCATGACCGAGGTGGTGGTCATACCGCTGGTATCCACCTGGCCGCCGATGCGGTCATAAATCTCTGCCATGTTTGTGAAGGTACCACAGGATTCCCCATTGATGAGCAACTCCGTGCCGGATTTTCCATGGGACACCAGACCAAAAAGGTCCTTGTTTTCCAGCATGCCGTAGGTGTCGTGGGGGATCCCGAAACTCTTGCCCGTGGTAATGGTCCGCCAATACGCATATCCCCGCTGCTTTGCCCGGAATGCCACAGCATCCATGAGCGGGGCTGTGCCTTCATCCGGTCCGAAAAACACCATCTCCGGCCGGCCGTAATAATCTTTTACATGGGCATCGGTGAGCATGAGATCCATTATCCCTTCCGTATAATCGAACAGGGCATCCATGCTGTAGCCGGCATATAAAGGATAGGGCACCACCACGCCTTTGGACCCGCTCTCACAGATATCCTTGTGCTTGAGGCGCTGGGCTTTGGGGCCCAGGGCATAATTGAGAAGCACGGCGTTGTCCAGTTCCATGCCATGGTTGGCCGGGGTCACCCGGATCATGCGCAGCCCCCCTCTGGCAATGTCATCAGCCCGCAGATGGGTACCGCAGGCATAATGGCCGTTGACAAAAAACAGGCCGTATACAAACTGCTTGAACACCAGCGGATCCAGGATCTTGTTGTCCAGACGGAAAGAAAAGGACCGTTTTTCCGGCTTGTAAAAATTGGTTTTCAGACAGGAGGAGATCAGCCTGGTCATGAATTTGAAAACATCATACCCCATGGGGTCGTCCATAAACCGCACCGCCAGTATCTGCTCAAACTCCGCAGCTTTTGTCTCAAACTGTTCTGCAGGCAGGCCCTCCTGACCGGCCGGGTTGAATTTCCGGTCAAACAGCGCAAACAGAAACCGGATCAGATCCGGATGTTCCATGGCGGTATCCAGTATCATTTCTGATACATAGGTAAACTTGTTGGATTCATGAATCCGTTCGGAAAACGCTTCTTTGTGGTCCACGGAATCCAGACTTTCCATTATCTCCCTGTCTGTTCTGGTTCCCTGTTCCTTGAAAATAAACATGTGGGTGAAATCCACGGCATTTCCGGCAAACAGCATCTCCCTGAAACTGAGGATGCCCTCCACGTAAAGCCGGGTAATCCGGGTGATGCGAAAGCTCAAAAATGCCTGCAGATCATCGAGCAGGATGGCTTCCTGGTTCCTGGACAGTTCTCCTGCCACATACAGAGAACAGATGGATGTGGGCACCCGGGTATCGGTGAAGTAGGGTTCCCAGTATGCCCGGGTAATGGTCAGGCCATGATCGGCAAACAACTTTCTCAAGACCGGCAGCTGGGGCCGTTCAAAATCTGAATTGAACATGAACCGGATCTCACCGATATCCGACAGGTTGAACACCTCCACAAACGGGGTCACATGCTGGTCCACCCGGGCCAAAAATTTTTCATACCGGTTCCGGGTCAGCCGGGGAATGGCGGTATAATCCTGGTTCCTGTTGAACAGAAACCGGGACTCGGCAAAATCATCATCCGGAAAATCCGCAACCGTCTCCGGCCGGAACACATAGGTGAAATATTGTTTTTCCGGGTTGTAATAGTATTCTCTGCGATGCCCGGACAACACTTTATCGAGGATCCGTTCCATTCTGTCACGGGTTTCCGCCGTGGCAATGCGCACCCGCTGGACATTGCTGTCCTGGTTCAGGTCAAAATCGATATCCGCCACCCAGGAATGCAGTGCCACCTTGTTGTCTCTGAGGTGAATCCCTTTGGCAATGGATGCCAGAATACTTTTCAAAGATTCCTTGGTGATGGTTTCAAAAAAATAGACGGGAAGCCCGAGGTCGTCGAGAAGAATGCCGGCTGCCAGGTTGATACAGTTGGCAGTGATAAACCCTTCCGATGACAGGTCAATCACCGCCTCGTAAAGCAGACTGGGCTTAAGGTTCACACGTTTTGCTTTTTCTATGATATGGGCGCCTGCGGAGACACTCAGTCCGCCGCTGGATGTGATATGCATTCGGATCTCCTGTTATATGATTAAAAACCGTCTGTATCGGTCTTGCTAGTATACCCTAATTCCGGCCGGGTCAACCCAAATCCGGTTTTTTCAATAACAAAAATTTTTTCAGCTCCTTTGTTTTCAACCTGTTTGTATTTCAGCAAAATTACCGTACCTGTATTGACTTCATAC
>JAABTU010000486.1 GCA_011389715.1 Desulfotignum sp. | reverse complement strand
TTCCGATCTGGTAATGGATAAGTAAAATTAATCATAAAATCAGAACAGGAGACATGTATAGTGCCATGACAAAACCGATCAAAATTCTTTTTATCATCTGTTTTTGGGGATGGGCGGTTGCCGCATATGCACAGGAGGTCTACGTAAGTCCGGTTACCAAGATAACCATGCGCACAGGGCCCGGGGTGGAACATAAAATCGTTGCCATGCTGGTGTCCGGCACCAGGCTTGATATACTGGAATACCAGAAGGACTGGTCCAGGGTTGAGACAGGTGACCAGAAGAGCGGCTGGGTATTGTCACGGTTTCTCACTGAAGACAAACCATTGACAGTTGAGGTGCAAAATCTGCGCAGGGAAAATGAGGGCCTGGCCGATGCCCTGGGAAAAAGCAGGGAAGAAAACCAGGCTCTGATCGAAAAAAATGCCGCCCTGAAAGATATTGAAGAAAAATACCGGAAACTGGAACAGGCATCAGCGGAATTTTTGAAACTGGATGCCGAATACAAGGCCCTTGTCACATTGTCAGAAGAACAGCAGCAGCAGATAGAAAACTTAAAGGAAAATCTGAACGATGAGGAGATTTTGTGGTTCCTCAGCGGAGCAGGGGTGTTCATGGTGGGATTGATTCTCGGGCTGAGTACCCGTAAAAAGAAAAAACGGGCATTGTTATGATCCAAAAAACCGATTTTCTGGTCATCGGCAGCGGCATTGCCGGGTTGAGCTATGCGGTGAAGGCAGCCCAACACGGGCGGGTCACCATTATTACCAAAAAAAAGATTCAGCAGAGCAATACCGCCCTGGCCCAGGGCGGTGTGGCAGCGGTATTCGGCAAACAGGATTCTTTTTCCCTGCACATGGAAGATACCATGAAGGCAGGAGACGGCCTGTGCAACCCGGATGTGGTGAAAATGGTGGTGGAAAACGGGCCTGAAAGGATCCGGGAACTGGTGGAACAGGGGGCCCGGTTTAATAAAACCGGTGAAGGAAAATTTGACTTCGCCCTGGGCAGAGAAGGGGGGCATTCAGCCAAACGTATTGTTTATGCCCATGATCTGACCGGCAGAGAAATTGAGGATGCCCTGGTGGCGTGTGCAAGAAAACATGACAACATCACCATTCTCGAGGACCATGTCGCAGTAAACCTGATCACCTTTTCTTCTTCTGTGCGCAGCGGGGTTTTGGTGACCCAGTATGAAAATATCTGCTGCGGGGCCTATGTGTTGAATAAAAATACCGGCGCGGTGGAAACCTTTCATGCAGCGGTCACCCTCCTGGGCACCGGCGGTGCCAGCAAGGTGTATCTGTATACCTCCAACCCGGATATTGCCACCGGAGACGGGATTGCCATGGCTTACCGGGCCGGTGCATCGGTTGCCAACCTGGAATTTGTCCAGTTTCACCCCACCTGCCTGTACCACCCGAAAGCCAAGAATTTTCTGATTTCCGAAGCTGTGCGGGGAGAAGGGGGCAGGCTGCTGGATGGCCGGGGGCGGCGGTTTATGGCTGATTATACCCCTGACAAGGAGCTGGCCTGCCGGGATGTGGTGGCCAGGGCCATTGACAATGAATTAAAGAAAACCGGGGCAGAATCCGTTTTCCTGGATATTTCCCACAAAGATGCCGCATTTGTCCGCCAGCGGTTCCCCAATATCCATGCCCGATGCCTGGAATTCGGCATTGACATCACCACCGATCCCATTCCGGTGGTGCCGGCAGCCCATTACATGTGCGGCGGTGTGGCAACAGATCTGAATGGAAAAACAGATGTCCATGGCTTGTATGCTGTGGGAGAAACCGCCTGTACAGGGCTTCACGGCGCCAACCGCCTGGCATCCAATTCGCTGCTGGAGGCACTGGTGTACGCACATAATGCATACCTGGATTCGGTCAAGGAACTCTCAGGGCTGCAAAACAAGGTGGACATCACCCTGGATCCCTGGGATGAAACCAACACAACAGACAGTGATGAGGCCATTGTGGTTTCCCATAACTGGGATGAGATAAGACGGCTCATGTGGAATTATGTGGGCATTGTCAGATCGGACAAGCGCCTTCAGCGCGCAGCCCGGCGCATCAAAACTATCCAGGATGAGATCAATGAATATTACTGGGATTTCAAGGTGACATCAGATCTGGTGGAACTGCGGAACATTGCCACCGTGGCAAAATTGGTGATCAGATCCGCCCTCATGCGCAAAGAGAGCCGGGGGCTGCATTACAACATCGGCTGCCCCAACCGGGATGATAAACATTTTCTGGTCCACACCATATTAAAGAAACGGTTCTGAAGCCGGCCTGGCAGCCAGGTTTTGATGAATGGTTGGAAGCGCGTTTTAACGGCTGTTTTTCAGGGTTATTTGCTGATCCGGCTTTTTTGGGTTACGGCCTGAATGAAGCGCTTGATTTTTTTGAAATTGACAACCAGTACCAGAACCACAATAAGGGCAAATATATACTGAATCATATGAAACCGCTCTTCCAGAAAATCAAAAAACTGAAACCAGACAATGATGGCAGTCAGCGTGCCCAAAAAAGTGGCGGAAAAATTTTTTACAAGGCTGAGCTTGATCATGTATCCGATAATGGATCCCACCACCGGACCGGTCACGGGCAATGGTGCCATGACAAAAAAGAAAATGCCCAGCCAGCCGAACCGTTCGATTTTTTGTTTGTTTTTAAGGGCTTTTACGGCAATATTTCCCATGACACGGGTCAGCCATTCCACCCGCAGGTACTGGGTGGCGCTTAAGACAAAAATGGAATAGGTAAAACAGACAATCAAAATTTCCAGATAAAAATTATAAAAAATGGTGGAAAACGTACCAAAATCCTGGAGGATGCACAGGCCGATACCGGCTGCCCTGCCGCCGACACTGTGGGCAATGAATACCAGAACCAGGGTTTTTGCGGTTTCAAAATCAGTGACACCATAAAAGACAATACTTGCCAGGAG
This sequence comes from Desulfotignum sp., assembly GCA_011389715.1. Taxonomy (GTDB): domain Bacteria; phylum Desulfobacterota; class Desulfobacteria; order Desulfobacterales; family Desulfobacteraceae; genus Desulfotignum. The sequence continues at coordinate 8,276 of JAABTU010000486.1, read as the reverse complement.
TGCAAGTGCCAGAAAGATCCCGGCCACCAGCAGCTTGCCTTCAACGGTTTTAAATAAATTGTCCTGCATGCTGTTTGTTGCTCTTTGTTTTTTTGATCGTCTTTCCAGCCAGCACCTTATATGGCAAACCGTAAAACTTGTCAACACGTGTTCATGGGCAGCTCATGGCAATCGCATGTAGATGCAGCGCCACATATTTCGCCCAAGCCCCCTGTGGGTGCCATGTGAGAGGACCGTCAGATGCCAATCTCGGTCCTGTCACATGGCACCCACAAAGGGTGGGTGTCAAGCTGCTGAACAGGATGAGGCTACATGAGATTACACTGATGGCAGTCTTTGTCTGCAGGGGGTATAAGCCGGGTGCCCACAAACAAGGTCACGATGCCGAAGGTCATTGGTTTGAAACGCACATGGCCGAATCCGGCATCAGACATGAGGGCCGCAAATGCTGTCGGGGAAGGGAAATGTAAAACCGAGGCCGGCAGGTAGTGATAGGCATGGGCATCTTTTGAAAAAAGCCCGCCGATAAGGGGGAGAATCTTATTAAAATATGCCAGATAGATGGTTTTAAAAAACCCGGACCGGGGGGTGGTCAGCTCGAGAACAGCCAGTTTTCCCCCATGTTTGAGTGCCGTGTGAAACTGGGACAATGCCCGGGGCCGGTCCATGATGTTCCTGATGCCAAAGGCGATAAATACCGTATCAAAGGTGCCCGGACCAAAGGGAAGAAAAAGGGCGTCGGCATTCACCAGGCATATGGTATGGTTTTTTTTGTGCACCAGTTTTCTGCGGCCGGTCCTGAGCATGGCATGGGAAAAATCAAGACCGGTGATCCGGGTCCGGCCCCTGAGATGGCGGCTGGCCGCCAGTGCCACATCACAGGTGCCGCAGGCCACATCCAGTATCCTTGCCCCCGGAGCAGGTGCAGCAGACGCAACCATCTTTTTGCGCCATGCAACATCCTGCCGGAGGCTGAGCAGGCGGTTCAGAAAATCATATCTATGGGCAATTTTGTCAAACATTTCCTTGACAAAATCAAGTTCTTTGTTCATCGTTGACAACCTGAATTTTGGGATTAGTGTATATTATTTATCACAGGCAGATGGGAAACGTACCATACCAAAAGCAGGATTACAAACAAAACCACGTGGAAATGACTGGAACGGTTGGGTAGGATATGACAGAAAAACGCGACTACTATGAGATCCTGGGAGTAGCCAGGGATGCAGACAAAGTGATTTTGAAAAAGGCATACCGGAAACTTGCCATTAAATATCATCCTGATAAAAACCCGGATGACAAAGAGGCTGTGGAAAAATTCAAGGAAGCTTCTGAAGCCTATGAAGTTCTGACCAATGAGAACAAGCGGCATATCTATGACCAGTTCGGCCATCAGGGACTCGAGGGCGCGGGCCATTCAGGCCCCAGCGGATTTGAAGATATTTTTTCCAGTTTCGGGGATATTTTTGAGGATTTTTTTGGATTCGGCGGTGCCAGGGGCGGCCGAGGGGCCAGGGTCCAGCGGGGAGCCGACCTGCGGTACAACATGACAATAGATTTTATGGAAGCAGCATTCGGCACGGAAAAAACCGTTTCCATTCCCAGGCTGACCACCTGTGATGAATGTGGCGGGAACGGTGCTCGGCCCGGCACCCGGGCCGAAACATGTACTCATTGCCACGGGTCCGGGCAGTTTATCCAGAGCCAGGGATTCTTCAAGGTCAAGACCAGCTGTCCTTATTGCAAAGGCAGAGGCAGTGTGATTGAAGATCCCTGCCCCAAATGTGTGGGTGCCGGAAGGGTGGAGGTTACCAGAAAGGTCCAGGTGAAGATTCCGGCCGGTGTGGACGTTGGATCCAAACTGCGGCTGACTGGAGAAGGGGAAGCATCTCCGTCGACAGACGGGCCTGCCGGCGACCTGTATGTGGTCATCAATGTGAAACCCCACAAATTTTTCCAGAGGGACGGCAGTGACATCATCTGCGCCATTGATATCTCTTTTGCCCAGGCCGCCTTAGGGGATGAAATCACGGTTCCCACCCTGGTCGGGGAGGAAAAACTCATCATTCCCAAAGGCACCCAGTTCGGGGACAGTTTCCGGTTGCGGGGGGAAGGCATCGCTTCTCTGCGCACCGGCCGCCGGGGGGAGCAGATCATAAAAGTGATCATCAAGACCCCCACCAAGCTCACCGGCAAACAAAAAGAGCTGTTAAAACAGTTTGACAAGCTGGATGCCAACAAGATTTCCAACAAGCTGAAAAATCTGTTCAAAAACATATAGCAGCAGGCGGATACCATGTTTGAACTCAAGATAAAAACCCGGTTTGCCGGTGCCCACCAATTGACCATGGTGGGACAGAAATGTGAAAACCTCCATGGCCATAACTGGCATGTGGAGGTGTGTGTCAAAGGCGCGCAGCTGAATTCCGCCGGTGTGCTGGCCGATTTCGGTGATATCAAAAAAGCGGTGCGCAAGGTGGTGGACGGGGATCTGGACCACAAATTTCTCAATGAGCTGGCAGCGTTCAAAGACAGACAGCCCACCTCGGAGCGGATTGCCGTGTATATTGCACAAAATGTTCAGACCCTGCTGGATGATACCCTGGATGAAAGCCTCCAGATATCCCGTGTCATGGCATGGGAATCTGATGATGCCTGTGCCATCTACTATCCTGAGTAGTCTCCCCCCGGGGCAATCGCATGCAACCAAATGCCGATGGTTTGACCGATACCCGCCCCCTGCGCAAGCCTTTCGCCCTGCCCGGGATTTTGGCATCTGACGGTCCTGTCACAAGGCATTTGCAGGGGGCTTGATGAATATAAGGGACGCAGATCTCATCTACCTGCCATTCATTGTCCCGGGTCATTGACAGGCAATGATCCGTTTTGCCGGGATAAGGCCTGTGGCTGCCGCTGATACGATATTGCCGGCCACGCCCGGACCGTCTCCGGCCATATACAACCCCTTGATGCCGGTTTCCAGATGGCTGCTGGTTTCTACCTGGGTGGCAAAAAATTTTATTTCCGGTGCATAGAGCAGGGTTTCATCGTTGGATACCCCGGGCACCACAAGATTCAGGGTTTCCAGCCCTTCGATAAGATTGGACATGATCCTTTCCGGCAGGGCCATGGCAATATCGCCGCACACCACATTGGTCATGGTGGGTTCGATATAGCCCTTGCGTATCCTGTGCCAGGTGGATCTGCGTCCCCGTTTCAGGTCCCCGAACCGCTGGAGGATCGGTTTTCCCCCGCCGATGATGGTGGCCAGCCGGCCGATGGACTCCCCGTAGGCCTGGTTGTCGGTCACAGGTTCCGTGAGGATCACCTTGGATAAAAAAGCAAAATTGGTGTTGGCGGATTTTTTGCCGGAATAGGCATGGCCGTTGACACACACAAAATCCTTGTAGTTTTCAAGGGAGATGAATCCCCCCTGGTTGGTGCAGAAAGTCCGGGTCTGGTCGTCATAGGTGCTGGTCTGGATAAAAAAAGTGGGATCATAGATGATATTGCATAAATCATCCATGATATCGTTGTGAACCTCCACCCTGACCCCCACTTCAATGCCCCGCTGGCTCAGGTTGATGCCGTGTTTTGCAGCCACAGACGCCACCCAGTTGGCACCGATGCGGCCGGGGGCCAGGATGACATTGGGGGCTTCATACGTGGCCTTATCTGTTACCACACCTGTTACCCGGCCCTCTTGTTCCAGGATATCCAGGGCTGTTTCTTTGAGCCTGACTACCAGTCCCCTGGACCGGATATGATCGGCCATGGCGGTAATATACCCGGGCAGATTGTCGGATCCCAGGTGCTTTTGCCTGATGAGCATAAGATCAATGCCGAACCGTTTGGCTTCTTTCCTGATCTGCCGGGCATCATCCATGTTGGTGGGATACACCGGCCCGTCCATGTGAAACCGGGTGAACACAGCCTCTGTTTCGTCGATAAGTTCCTGGGCCTCGGCCAGGGACATGAACTGTGTCAGGTCTGTTTTGCCCAGCCTGGGGATGAAATTGAGTTTTCCATCCGAATGCAGGCCTGCCCCGCCGATGCCGGACAGGATGTTACACGGATCACACTGGGCGCATTTTTGCAGGTTATGGTTGGGGCATTTGCGCTGCAAAGAATCCTTGCCTTTTTCAATCAGGACAACTTTGAGGTCGGAATTTTCCATCAGATACCAGGCTGCAAAAAGTCCTGCCGGCCCGCCCCCCACTATAATGACATCATATTTCATCGATTTTTTCCAAATCTTTTGCTTCAATGCCCATGGCTTTTGCCCGGGCTATCCACTGTTTCCGTGCCAGGCTCCGCATGTCTACCACATTGTCTGTCTCATCCACGATTTCCATTCCCATGAGGGTTTCCATGAGATCTTCCAGGGTTACCAGCCCGTCAATTCCCCCATGTTCATTGACAATAACCGCAATATGTTGGCGCTCCTTGAGAAACCGCTCAAAAAGGGTAGTCAGGGATATGGAACTGGGGACCGCAAGGATGTCCCGTTTCAGTACTTTTAGTTTTTCATTGCCCCGTTTCTGGGCGGCAAAAATAAGCACATCATCCTTGAGAACAAACCCTGTGGTGTCGTCAATATGGGATCTGTACAAAGGCAGGCGGGAAAAAGGGGTCTGGATGATCTGCTTGAGTGATTCCTGGATGGTCATCTCTTCTGCAAGCGCTGATATGACGGTGCGCGGTGTCATAATATCAGTCACCTTTAAAGATTCAAAGCGCAGCATGTTCTGGATGATCCTGGATTCCCCGGAGTGGATCTGGCCGGTGGTTTCCCCTACCGAAGCCATGGCAATGAATTCATCCCTGGAAAAAATATGCAGGTCTTTTCCTCGGGAGATGGATTTTGTCAGTTTTTCTGAGATCCACACAATGGGATACAAAGTTACAATCAAAATCCTGATAAAAAATGCCGTGGGCCCCACAAGTTTTGACCAGTATAAAGCGCCGATGGTTTTGGGAATGATTTCAGAAAGAAAAAGGATCATCAGGGTCATGGCAGCGGAGAATATTCCGAACCAGGCACTGCCAAAGACAGCAGTCGCCTTTGCCCCGGCACCGATGGCACCGACGGTATGGGCAATGGTGTTCAAGGTCAATATGGCGGCCAGGGACTGGTCCACGTTGTCTTGTTTCAAGCGCTGTAACAGGTCGGCCTGCCCGGGATTTTTTTCTTTTTGCCCTTCAATATATGAGGGGGTGATGCTCAAAAGCACTGCTTCCGCCACTGAGCACAGAAATGAAAAAAACAGTGCCAGCAGCACATATATTATCAGGGCTGTAATATCTGCAGGATCCGGTCCGCCCGGGCCGGGGATGTTTGCACCACCTGCATCATCGGCATGTATCATGGGAGCCGGAACCAGAAAACAGACAAAAACACAATAAATATAAAAATTTTTCACTTAATTACAATTTCGGTTCTTTTTGTTAACTGTGTCTGTAACCATACCATTTGCTGCGGCAGGTGCAAGCAAAAAACAAAACCTGGAATGAAATTGTGTTTTTTTCTTCTTCCCCTGTCTGGAAAAATAGTTATGGTAATAGGGAAGATGCTCTTTGGCAGCCTGAAAAGATAAACTGATACAAACAAGGAGGTCCCAATGGAGATAAAACTGGACAGACACAAACATGACCATGACCATGAACATGCACACGAACATGACCATGGCCATACCCATGACGGCAAAACACACACCCATCCTCACCGGCATACCCATGCCCATGGCCATGAGCACCACCACAGCCATGGGTCAGATGATGCAGGCCATGATCACAAGGAGGAGCACGGCAGCCACAACCATGATCATCCCGGACATGATACGGAGCCCCACTCCCATTCCCATGATTGATCAGGGCTGAGGGATGTGACACCGACCGCAGGGGGAAACCAGTCGACCGGGGATGCCGCCCCCGGTGGAGACTTGCTGTCGGTCTCGAATCCCTGAGGGACTTCGACAGTCCTGTAGCAAGGCCCCATCGGGGGCTCTCCGCTTGTTCTGAAAGAACCTGTATCCATATGCAAGAGAGAATATTATTGTCAGATTTCAAAAAAGATAAGGAAATCAGACAGCCGAGGAATGCCCCTGCCCGGGATGGATGAGAATCCGGTCTTGCAACAGTGTCCGGATGCTGTTATAAATGCCGCTGTTGTGATAAAAACCTTTAAAAAATGATGTGGGCACATGGCAGCAGGCAAATTTCTGGTGTTCGAGGGACTGGACGGATCCGGTAAAACCACCCAGATGACCCGGATACAAAAACGGCTCACCAGCATGGGTATTGAATCTGTGACCACATGTGAACCCACGGATGGTCCTGTGGGGTCCCTGATCCGTGACATGCTGGAGGGGCGGATCCCCAGTGATCCGCGGACCATTGCGGCCCTGTTTGCCGCAGACAGGACCGACCATCTGGTGAAACCGGAAACCGGGGTGCAGGCCCTGGTGGGAAAAGGCCGGGTGGTGCTGTGCGACCGGTACTATTTTTCTTCTTATGCCTACCATGCCCGGGATATGGACCTGAAATGGATCATCACCCTGAACAGTTTGAATGCGCAGATTCTTCGGCCGGATCTGAACCTTTTCATCGATGTGGCGCCTGAAACTTGTCTGGACCGGATCCGGGCCGGCCGGCACCGCCTGGACATGTATGAAAAAATTGACATCCTCAAACAGGTACGTCATAATTATTTTACTGCTTTTGACCGTTTAAGGGATAAGGAAAAAGTGGTGGCGGTCGATGGAAATGCTTCAGAGGATGCAGTTGAAGAAAGCATCTGGCAGCACCTGCAGCCTTTTGTGAATTCTTGGATGGAATCAGAAATAAGATAACGGGCTGAAATGGATACAAAACAAACAAAAAAAGCCTGTGTTGTGGACGGGCAGGGCGGCGGCATCGGTGCGGTTATCATTAAAAAACTCAAGGACCGGTTTGGTGAACAGATCGAGATTATCGCTTTGGGCACCAATGCCATTGCCACGGCCCAGATGCTCAAGTCCCGGGCCAACAAGGGGGCATCCGGTACCAATGCTATTATTCAGACCGTGAAAAAGGTGGATGTGATCATAGGCCCCGTGGGCATCATCATGCCCCATGCCATGATGGGGGAGGTGACCTGCGAGATCGCTGAGGCCATCAGCCTGTCAGATGCCAGAAAAGTGCTTTTGCCCCTGAGCCAGGAAAATATCGACATTGTGGGGGTAGCCGGACTGCCCCTGCCCATGTTGGTGGATGAGCTTATGGCATCCCATCTGTCTTTTATATGATATAATGCAAGGAGATTCAGACATGTGTGAAGCAAATGCATATTTTGCGGAAAACGGTACCCAGACGCTGATAATGGAAGCGGTTGACAAGGTGGAGCCGGATGAAGACGGCATCCGCCTGGTCTCTATTTTCGGGGAGCAGAAATTTGTCAAAGGCCATATCCACTCATTGTCCCTGGTGGACCATAAGGTGTTTATTGCGCCTGTGTGAGTGCGTTGTACAGGCGGAACAGAAAAGAACAGAACAGTTTGAGGTTGCTCTTTTCAAAGGGCCTGTATAAAGCAGAAATACCACTAAAAAAGGCAATGGGGGCTGGTATACCAGCCCCCATTGCCTGTGTTTTTTTATGCCGGGTAATTACCAGCCGATGGTCAAATAATCATGCATGGAGTTGGCCGCACCCCGGCCGGCCCCCATGGCCAGGATCACCGTGGCTGCACCGGTGACGATGTCACCGCCGGCCCAGACACCTTTTTTGGTGGTTTTACCGGTAACCGGATCAGCCACAATATTGCCCCAGCGGTTCAATGACATGTCCTGGGTGGCATTGGTCAACAGGGGGTTGGCATTGGAGCCCACTGATACCACCACAAGATCGCAGTCAATGCGGTATTCAGATCCCTCGATGGGCACCGGCCGCCTTCTGCCGGAATCGTCCGGCTCTCCCAGTTCCATTTTCAGGCATTCCATGCCGGTGACCCGGCCGTTTTCATCCCCGAAAAATTGGGTGGGATTGGTGAGCAGCACAAACTCGATTTTTTCTTCCTGGGCATGGTGGAGTTCTTCCTCCCTGGCCGGCATCTCTTCTCTGGACCGTCTGTACACCACCTTGACCGATTCGGCGCCCAGGCGCATGGCGGTTCTGGCAGAGTCCATGGCCACGTTGCCCGCCCCCAAAACCACCACGTTTTTTCCCTTGGCAATGGGGGTGTCGTATTTGGGGAACAGATAGCCTTTCATGAGGTTTGTGCGGGTCAGGTATTCATTGG
>JAABTU010000485.1 GCA_011389715.1 Desulfotignum sp. | reverse complement strand
CAAAGGTGCTGAAAACAGACCCCAGCTGTCTGATCTGAAAGACCAGGTGGACCGTATTGCATCGTCTGCCGCTGATGCCGATACCGTGGATGCCCTTTTTGACCCTGATCAGTTTCCGGACAAAGATGCTGTTTTGGCCAGGTTGTGGGAATCTGCCCAGTCTTTGAAACAAGAATCGGTTTTCCAGGAGATATTTTTGCATGCAGATCATGTAAAGTCCCTGTCTGATACCATTGATACCCTCTTTGCAGTCATCAGCACCCAGCAGGCCCGTTTCAAGCAGACAAAACCCGGTCTCTCCCCCCGGGCAGTGGAAATCAGTTCCCTGGGGATTGAAAGACTCAAAGACATTTACTGGTGCCTGAAAAAAGAGGTGCTCGACAATATTGCAGCCATCAAGTCCTTGACCGTGGACCTGTCCCACCCCCCTGAAGGAATAGTGGTCTTCAAACGCATCAATGCCGTGCTCAACAGTATTGACCGGCTTGAGGTAAGGGGCCGGGATTCCGCCGGCATTTCCGTAATGTTCACCCTTGATGCGGCTGAATTTGAACATTTCCGTACCCGCATTGCCAAAGACGGGCTTTCCGGGCTTTTAAAACAGCGCACCAACCACATGGTTCTCTCCAACAACAGCATCAATATCCACCATGCAGGCTCCCCTGGTCAAGACCTGGTATCTATTTCATTTGTCTACAAATTTGCAGCAGAGGTGGGGGCTCTGGGTGACAATGCCGCCTTTATCAGAAGCCAGATCAGAAACGATCTGATACTGCAGCTGCTGGTGGAATTTCCCTTTGTGTCCAACTCGGTCAGTGCCCATACCAGATGGGCATCTGTGGGAGATATCACCGAAGCCAACTGCCACCCTGTGGACAACACCCCCACGGACCGGGAAATTGAAAAACTGGGCATCATCCATGTCTGCCTTAACGGGGATATTGACAATTACCTGGAACTCAAAACCGAATATGAGGCCCGGTATGACAAAATCCATCCAGACATCAATACAGACACCAAACTGATCCCGCTGCAGATCCAGCACCACCTCAAGCAGGGTGCCGACATTGAAGAGGCTTTCAGGCTTGCGGTCTGTGACTTTGAAGGGTCCCATGCCATTTCCATGCATACAGACCTTGCACCGGGAAAAATATTTCTTGCCCAGAAGGGCAGCGGTCAGGCTGTTTTTGTCGGCATCGCCCCTGACCACTACATGGCTGCGTCCGAACTGTACGGCATTGTGGAAGAAACCCCGGATTACATTAAGCTCAACGGCGCTGACAAAGGACAGATCGTCATCCTGGATCAGCATTCTTTCGGCGGGCTCCAGGGGATCCGCTCCCATTACTACAATGGGGATAACATTACCATCCAGGAACAGGACCTGCAGACCAGCCAGATCACTTCCCGGGATATCGACCGCCAGGAGTTTTCCCATTATTTTCTCAAAGAGATTTGTGAAGCCCCGGAATCCGTAGAAAAAACCCTTGAAAACAAGTTTGCACAAAATACGGCCACCCGGATGTTTGAGACCAGACTGGGCCCCCAGGTCATGCCCCTGGCCATCCAGGAAGAACTTGCATCTGGAAAGCTGCAGAAAATTTATTTCATCGGCCAGGGTACTGCCGGGGTGGCAGCCCAGGGGTGTGCAGACCTGCTCACCTGCTATCTCGGGGACCGGCACTTTGACATCCGGGCTTTGAAATCCTCGGAACTCTCGGGATTCTGTATTGTGGAAGGGGATGATCCAGCCACAGCCATGGCCAATACCCTGGTGGTGGCCATCAGCCAGTCCGGCACCACAACAGATACCAACAGGACCGTGGACATGATCCGCTCCTGCGGCGCCAGGACCCTTGCCATTGTCAACCGCCGGGATTCAGATCTCACCTTCAAGGTGGACGGGGTGTTATACACCAGCTCCGGCAGGGATATTGAAATGTCGGTGGCATCCACCAAGGCGTTTTATTCCCAGCTGAGTGCAGGGGCCATTCTGGGCCTGCATATTGCCGCAATTACCAGGGCCAGGCCGGCGGAATATATCACCGAGGAGATCCAGGAGCTGTTGTCCATTCCGGACAAAATGCGCATGGTTTTAAACCTGCGGGACCAGATCCGGGATTCTGCATTCCGCCTGGCTGTAACCAAAAACTACTGGGCCACAGTGGGGTCAGGTGCCAACAAAACCTCGGCTGACGAAATCCGCATCAAATTGTCAGAACTGTGCTACAAAACCATTTCCTCTGATTTTGTGGAGGACAAAAAACACATCGACCTGTCCTCGGAACCGTTGATCATCGTGTGTGCCGCCGGCACAAGGGAAAGTGTTCTTGGTGACATCATCAAGGACACCGCCATTTTCCATGCCCACAAAGCAACCCCCCTGGTCATTGCTACCCAGGGAGAAGACCGGTTTGATCTGTATGCGGCAGATGTTTTCAAAGTACCGCAGATAAAAGAACAGTTCGCCCCCATCCTCAACACCTTAGTGGGACATATCTGGGGATATTATGCAGCCCTTGCCATCAACGAAGGCTCCCGGTTCATGTACCAGTGCCGGGCTGAAGTCCAGGAGATGCTCGACGAATTCACCGCCATGGGCCATGATGAATATGAGGTGCTGCTGGAGAAAAAGTTCAGGGAACACATTGCCGCCTTTTACAACCAGTTTTCAAAAAAACGGCGGGAGAACGCTTTCCCGGCTGCCATGGGACTGGACAATGTGGCCAATATCACCCTGCTGCTCAAATACCTGTCCGGCAGGCTGCCGGTGTCTGACTTTGAAATCGATTTCATGACCAAGGGTACACCCTCCAATATGCTTAACGCCTTTTTTGAAAATATGGGCCTTGCCATCAACAATATGGCCAGGCCCGTGGATGCCATCAAACACCAGGCCAAGACCGTGACTGTGGGTACCAGCAGGATAAAAGAGACATTCCAGGGGCTTGTGTTTGATGAACTGGCATTTCACGATATCCAGATTTCCCAGATCACCAATAAAAATGTGCTGGTTATCAAAAATCTCCAGGAAGTCATTGCCAGGATCAACGGCGGCCTGCTTTACCAGGTGACAGGCCTCAACCTGCTGGGAGAGGTCACCCCTGACACCAGAATCCATGTAAAGAAAAAGACCGGGACCCTGGAAAACGAAACCTCCCGGGTGGAAACAGACCCCCAGCTCAAAGGTACCAAAAACATCATTGTCCGGGAAGGCAATGTGTATATCGGCAAAGGCCGCAAAGACAAAAAAAGCATTCTGGTGATTCCGGTATTGTCTGCATCTCCTGCTACGCCCAATATTATTGAATTCATTTTGTCGTTGAATCTGGATTTCAAGCCGTCTGAATCCGTGTCTCTGCTCAAGAAAATCAAGGCCCTGGGCGGCAAATACACCCGTTTGAAGGACTGGGTCCTGGAAAGTGAAAACATCGTCTGGGACGATAAATTCCTCAACCTGGTGCCTGTGGAAACCCTGTTCGGGGATACTGCCGAACAGGTGGTGGAAACCATTATAGACAAAATTCAGTAAGTTTTTGTGGATTCCATTTTCTGGGCCTGCCCGTACTGGGCTTCCAGCATTTTTTTTTTGCTGATATCCCGCAGATTGACCACCATGCCGTAGGGCGATCCTTTGGCATCTTTTATCACGGCAGCGCTCAGGTGGATATCCAGGCGCCTGCGGTCTTGGGTAAACCGCTGGGTCTCAAAATGCAGCGGTCTGCCCTGCTCCAATATCTCGGCAATTTTTTGGGCGGTCACATCAGCCTGGTCTTCAGGAACAAATGGAATGGGGTTTCCCTTGAGTTCGGCAAGGGTCCACCCGAACACCCGGGTAAATGCCGGGTTCAGGTATTGGGGGTGGCCTGCAAAATCATACATGACCATGGGATCCGGATTGGCTTCCAAAATGGCCCGCATGCGCTGTTCACTGGCCAGCAGGGCTTGTTCTGATGTTTTTTTCCGGGTGACATCCCGGGCAATGCCCTCCACTCCCTGGATGGTGCCGTCCACATCCTTGTAAAAATGGGCATTGGCGGACGCCCACCAGATGGACCCGTTCTTTCGTTTGAGCTGGGTTTCAAAATTCTGCACCATCCCATGGGTATGCAGCTCTTCTAAAAAATGGGCCCGTTCTTCCGGAAATGCATATAACTCTTTTGCCATATCCATGCCCAAAATTTCTGACACGGCGTATCCGGTCAACCGGCGTACCGATGGAGAAACAAAAACGATACGCCCTTCCAGGTCGGTTCTGTAGAGCAGATCGGGGGTTGCATTGATGACAGCCCGGTATTTTTCTTCACTGGTTTCCAGTTCCTTTCTGGCCACCAGATACTGGCGGATCTCTTTTTGCAGAAAATAATAGATCAAAGCGGCTGTTACCAGAACAAATCCCCAACCCTTGAGGGTTTGAATGCTGGTCAACAGATCCGGGTCCGGCACCAGCCAGATGAGCAGCCTGTCGGAAAACAGGATATACAGAATGGAAACCGTAAGGTAAATTCCGGCAATTTTCCCTGCTGATTTTTTGTCCGGGCTGATGGGGTCGTTATCCGGCATTGCACGCGTACCTGATTAAGATGCATTTACACACTGACATGCAAAAATTTCTGATCCTGTCCGTTATAGGCACCAACAAGGTACAAAGTCAAGGCCCGGCTGGGTCATGACCAGAAAGACTGCATGCAGATGCAACGTTAGGCATATTGACCAAGCCCCTGCGGGTGCCTTGTGCCAGGACCGTCAGATGGCGAATCCCGGTCAGGGCACAAGGCACCCGCAGGGGGCGGGGTTCGTTCAACCGGAAAAAACCATGTTTCATGCGATTGTATCAGGGTCATGCCCGGGCCAGAACCAGCACATCCACCCTGTTGGCACCGGCAGCCAGAAGCATCCGGGCCGCCTCGCCACAGGTGGCACCAGTGGTGTAGACATCATCCACCAGCAATATATTGCAGTCTTTGACGGCAGCCGGATCTGTCACCTGAAACGCATTTTTCAGATTTTTGCGCCGCACAGCAACATCAAGCCCGGTCTGGGGGCTGGTGTACCTGACCCGCTTCAATGCGGTTGTATCCACCTGCCACAATGGCCCTACCCCATGGATACTGCCATATGTTTTTGAAAACCTGCGCACCAGCAGAAAAGACTGGTTAAACCCCCGCTGGCGCAGCTTTCTGGGATGCAGCGGAATGGGCAGTATACAATGAATATCTGCTTTTTCAAAAAATTGGGAAAAAGCTTCAAACATCAACGGCTCAAAAAACCGGGTTAACGAAAGCCTGGCCTGGTATTTGAAAAGGGGCACAATATCCCGCACAAGGCCCTGGTATGAAAGGGCGGCCCGCACCTGGCGGATCCGGGGCAGACGTTTCAGACAGGCTTCGCACAGATGGTTTTCCCCTGCGGCAAATTGAAAGCCGCACCGGGTGCAGAAAGGTGGTGCAAACAGGGGCAGTCCCATGGACAGGCAGGTTTTACAGAAACATGCCTGGACGGTATGTGGTGCTGCTGTGCCGGGATCCAGCAGAACCCTGCATTTCAGGCACTGGTGGGGAAACACCAGTGCCTGAAAAAATCGGGCGTTTTTTTTCAGGAACCGGCCAAAAGCTTTTCTTTTATGATTTCTGAAAACCTTGAGCATGAGACTTCCTTTACCCCGGAAAGGCCGGCAGCCAGATCCGGGGGCACACATCCCCCGGCCAGGGCCCGGCCCACAGCCTGCCGCACTGCATCCCCTGCAGCCTGCCACCCTAAGTGGTCCAGCATCATGGCACCGGACAAAATCATGGAACAGGGGTTGGCCATGTCTTTTCCCGCAATATCGGGTGCGGTGCCGTGGGTGGCTTCAAATACAGCACACGTTTGTCCTATATTGGCCCCCGGAGCAATGCCCAGCCCGCCCACCTGGGCAGCCAGGGCATCTGAAATATAGTCACCGTTAAGATTGGGACAGGCAAGGATATCATACTGTTCCGGTTTAAGCAAAACATCGGCAAACACCATGTCCGCAATCCTGTCCCGGATTACCACATGGCCCTCGGGAATGATCCCTTCATGTGTTTCATATAATTTTTTTTCCGTGATCATTTTGTCACCAAAATGTTCAAAAGCCGCCTCATACCCCCATCTGCAGAACCCCCCTTCGGTAAATTTCATGATATTGCCCTTGTGCATGAGGGTCACGCTTTTTCTGTTGTTCTCAAATGCGTATTCACAGGCTTTTTTCACCAGCCGTTTGCTTTTTTCAGGGGACATGGGCTTGAGACCCAGGGCGCAGGAATCGGGCAGATCACAATCCAGATGGGTTTTCAACAGGTGCATCAGCTGCCGGGACCCGCTGGAGCGGGACTCCCATTCAATGCCTGCGTATACATCCTCGGTGTTTTCCCTGAATATCACCATATCCACTTTTTCCGGATGGGTCATGGGACTGGGAACCGGCGGATAATACTGCACCGGCCGGATACAGGCATACAGGTCCAGATGCCTGCGGATCTGTACGTTCAGGCTTCTGATGCCCTCTCCCACCGGGGTTGTCAGCGGCCCTTTCATGGCCACTTTCAACGCCTGTATTGTTTCCAGCGTTTCTGCAGGAAGCCTTTGGCCATTGTGCCTGAAACTGTCTTCTCCGGCCAGAACCGGTACCCAGTCAATTTTCTTCTGATGGCGGAACACTGCTACCACAGCAGTATCCAGGACCATTCTGGCACCGGGCCAGATATCAGCACCAATGCCGTCTCCCTGGATAAAAGCGATTTTTGGATTATCCGGCACAACCCATGTGCCGTCTGTATCAATTGCAATCTGTTCTGACATATTTGATATTTTCTTTCCTTTTATTTATGAGTGTAGGGGGGTCAGGCTTGCGTTATTGTCGTTATTGCTTACCCGAACAAAAATTTTGTAATTATCTTTCCAATAACGACAATAACGCAAGCCTGACCCCATTTTCCAGATATCTGTCTGTACCAAAGCTGGAACAAGATTATCCACCCGGATTCATGGTACGCTGCCGCAGTGCTTCATACATGGCCATACCGCCGGCAACCGAGGCATTCAAAGAATTTACAGGTCCTGTAATGGGAATGGATACCAGAAAATCACATTCCTTGCGGACCCCGGGCCGGATTCCCTTGTGCTCCCCCCCCACTACCAGTGCCAGATGCCCTGTAAGATCAGCCTGGAACAGCTGTGTATCCCCACCGGCATCCAAGCCCGCTGTCCAGGCCTGGTTTTCCTTAAGGGTGCGCAGGGTGGCTGCTGTATTGGTCACAATAAAAATCTGTGCATGTTCCATGGCCCCGGCAGAGGCCCTGGAAACCCCGGGGGTCGGCAGGGCTGACCGGTCTTTGGGGATCATGATGCAATCCACACCCGTGCACAGGGCGGTGCGGATCAGGGCGCCCAGGTTCTGGGGATCTTCGATCTGGTCCAGCACAAGGGCAAAAAAAGGCCCCTGCCGGCTTTTGATCCAGGGCAGGATATCAGATCCCCTGCCGACCGGAAATACAGATGTTCTGGCGGCAATGCCCTGGTGGGCATCCGACTGTGAAAGCTTTTCCAGGTGTCCGGCATCGGTAACAGATATTTTTATACCGGCAGCAGCAGCCAGGGACACAATTTTGTCCCCCCGTTTACCAGAGCGGTTCCGGGTGATATACAGGGTTTCAAACCGCCGTCTTCCTGCCTTGAGGGCCTCATACACACTGTGAAACCCATAAAGGATCTCTGTGTTTTTTTCGCCCATATTCCGGCTGTCTGCAGAAGGTGTCAATTGCGCCCCATCTCTTTTTTAAAAATCCGGCACAATTGTGCAGACGCGGTTTCCAGGTCATCATTCACCAGCACATACTGAAACATATGTTTTTGACTGATCTCCTGTTCCGCATTTTTCAGGCGCCGGGCAATGGTTTGGGCCGCGTCTGTGCCCCGGTTTTCCAGACGGCGGCGCAGCGCCTCAAAAGAAGGCGGCATGATGAATACCGACACCGGATCCAGGCCGGATGCCATGATCCGGGCTGCCCCCTGGACATCGATATCCAGCAAAAGGGTGTTGCCCTTTTCAAGCTGGTTTGCCACAAAGGTGCGGGATGTACCGTAATAGTGGCCATGGACCCTGGCCCATTCCAGCCAGTGACCGGTATCGATCATAGCTTCGAACCCGGCTTCATCAATGAAAAAATAATCTCTGCCATGGATCTCCCCGGGGCGCGGGGGTCGGGTGGTATGGGACACGGAATAGGAAAGCTCGGGAAACTGCGGTAAAAGCTGTTTTATGAGCGTGGTTTTACCAGCCCCTGACGGGGCGGATATCACAAACAACCGTCCTTTTCGGGCCATCTTACACCTCTTCCTGGGCCTCTTCATCATTTACCAGAGACTCAAACCGGGAAGCCACTGTCTCGGCCTGGATAGCTGATAAAATCACATGGTTGCTGTCCATGATAATGATAGCCCGGGTTTTTCTGCCGTGGGTGGCATCAATGAGGCAGCGCTCCTCCCTTGCCTCATCCTTGATACGTTTCATGGGACTTGAATTGGGTGATAAAATGGCCACCACCCGTTCAGCCACAACCGTATTGCCAAAGCCGATGTTCAACAGCGCCTGTTCCATAGTTTTTTCCTTATTCAATATTCTGCACCTGTTCCCGTATTTTTTCCAGCTGTGATTTCAAATCCACCACCATGTGGGACAATTGTACATTGCCTGCCTTGGATCCGATGGTGTTGAATTCCCGGTTGAATTCCTGGATCAGAAAATTGAGTTTCTGCCCCTGGGACCGGTCTGCCTTCATCACCTCCCGGAATTGCTGGATATGGCTTAATATGCGGACAATTTCTTCGGACACATCACTTTTATCCGCAAGAATTGCCACTTCCTGGGCCAGCCGCACCGGATCAATGCCCTCTTTGTCCGACGTCAGCCTTTCCAGACGATCCTCCAACCGTTTTTTGTACATGACGGGGATCTCTTTTGCCTGTTCTTTTACCAGGGCCATCTGGTTTTCAATGGCATCCAGTCTGACGACCAGATCCTGGTACAGGTGGGTACCCTCTTTCTTTCGCATCTGGTCCAGTTCCCGGGCAGCATCTTCCACTGCTGCAGACACCACCTGCCACAGCAGCTGCGGATCCAGTTGTTTTGGCGCCGGCACAATAATGTTTTTTGCACACAGAATCTGATCCAGTCCGGGTTGATCTGAAAGGTTCAGACATTTGTTTATCTGCTGCAGGGCCTGAAAATAGGCTGTGGCCTTTGCCTCATCCACTGCAAACTGATCCGGTTCCGGAGAATCATCCTGCACAGTGATGCGGATTTCCATGCGGCCCCGCTGGTGGTATTGGGTGATGACCTTTTTAATATCCTCTTCAAAGGCCTGGCAGGCCTCGGGCAGGTACACATTAAAATCCAGGTGCCTGGAGTTGAAGGATCGCACGATCACTTCCGCTGTGATGGTTCCCCGGGTGTGGCCGGCTTTTGCAAACGCGGTCATGCTTTTTATCATGAATGATTCCTTTTAACAGCTGTAAGATCCCGCATATATTTGTCCCTGACCTGTTCGAGAAACCGGATGATTTCAGGACCGGCATAATCCGGATAGGTCCAGTCCAGAGGGATGAACCCCTGGCGCGTATACATCAGGGTCAGGTCTGCATATATATTTTCACCAATATAAATTCTGTGGGAATAGTCTTTTCCCGTGGCCAGAACAAAGCGTGACGGCAGCAGATACCCGGGATCGATGTTGACCCGGCGCAGATTTTCACGGCTGAACCGCGCTTCCACTCCATTGGTTGCCAGTTTTACGGATGCCAGTTCTGCCTGTTCCATGAGGGGCTTAAAGGCCAGCACCCGCCTGAAAAGGGGAGATCCCATTTCTTTGTGGTAATAGCCGGTATAATTGAAATCCAACCATCTAGAGACCAGATCCACAGGCCCGCCAATGGTTTCCAGAAAAGCGAACACCTTTGCAAACAAAGCCTTTTCTTTCATGAAAACCGACATCACAAGCTTGGCTGTATCTGGTGGTTTCGGCACGCTCATGGGGTGACTGGTTTTGCCTCTTCCACAAGCATGATGGGGATATCATCTTTGATCTCATACACAAGCAGGCAGGTGTCGCACACCAGGCCGTCCTGTTTTTCGGTCACCCTGATGGGCCCCTTGCATTTGGGACAGACCAGGATTTCCAGCAGGTCTTTGGAAATACCCATTTATTTTCTCCTTTTGCTGTTGCATGTTTCGGTTTAACGTTTCAGGTCAGGGCACCTGGTGCAGCCTGCAGGGTGGTCAGGGTGTAAAACATCCCCTTGCGCGCCATGAGCTGGTCCCGGGTCCCCTGTTCGGCAATGGTGCCGTTTTTCAATAAAACAATGCGGGAGGCATAGTCAATGGTGGACAGCCGGTGGGCAATAACAAAGGATGTTCTGCCTCTCATAAGATTTTCCAGGGCTTTTTGCACCACCTGTTCCGCCTGGGAATCCAGGGCTGAGGTTGCCTCATCCAGAATCAGCACAGGCGCATCCTTGATCAGGGCCCTGGCAATGCATATGCGCTGCTTTTCCCCGCCGGACAGCCGGGAGCCCAGCTCTCCGATCAGGGTGTCATACCCCTTGGGAAACCCAATGATAAAGTCATGGGCATAGGCGGATTTTGCAGCTGCCTCTATTTGTTCATCGGTGGCATTCATGCGGCCGTAGCGGATATTGTCCCGCACGGTTTCATTGAACAAAATGGGCTCCTGGGTCACAATGGAAATATGGTTTCGCAACGAGTCTATGGACAGGTCCCGGACATCTATGCCCCCCACGGTCACCCTGCCGGCGGTCACATCATAGAGCCGGGGGATCAGGTTCACCAGGCTGGTCTTACCCCCGCCGCTCATACCCACCAGGGCCAGGACCTCCCCGGGCGCAGCTGTAAGGGAGATGTTTTTCAATGCCGGGGCTTCATCAGAACCATAGCTGAACCACACATCTTCAAATGCCACATCCAGGGTTCTGCCCTTAAGAACCGTGGGGCCGGGCTTTTCTTTTATGGTCTGTTCCTCTTCCAGTACATCGAAAATCCGGGAGGCTGCTGCCGTCCCTTCCTGGATGGTGTTGTTGAGCTTGGATATTCTTTTCACCGGGTCATACAGCATCATGACCGCGGTTAAAAAGGAAAAAAAGATGCCCGGCGTTGAGGTGCCGTTAATGACCCGCAATCCCCCGAACCAGATGATAAAGGCAATGCCCAGGCCCCCCAAAAACTCCATCACCGGTGAGGACAGGGCCTTG
>JAABTU010000484.1 GCA_011389715.1 Desulfotignum sp. | reverse complement strand
GATCTGAAAATGCCCGGCATGGACGGGGTTCAAACCCTGCGGGAACTCAAGAAGATCCGTCCGGAGGTCCAGATTGTCATGCTCACCGGGCATGGCGATGTCGAATCGGCCCGGGTCACGGGCAAACATGATGTGTACGGGTTTCTTCAAAAACCCTGTCCGCTGGAAGAAATTGTCGAAATTATCGAATCCGCCCGCCAGGAGCGCCATTATGCCATGGCGCGTCATGAAATACCGGATATTGAAAAGAAAAACCTGATGACCTGGTTGATCGGGGTGCAGAACCGCCGTCCCGGATTTCTGATTCTGGGGGTGCTGATCTTTGCGCTTCTGTATTTTCTGCCGCCTTCCGATCGCCTGAATTCCCTGCTGACCACTGAAAAAGGCAGTCCCCAGGAAGAGGTCATCAAAGGGTTCGGAGATTATCGAAAGTTGTCGGAAGGACAGAGTCCGGCCCATTACTATGCCCAGCGTGCCAGCCTGTATGAAACGGTCAAGGACACTGACGGCAACGTCACCAAAGTGCCGGTGGGACCTGAAGGGGTAATGAAGCGCACCCATATCATGATCGGTATTTTGTGTGTGGCCGCGCTGTTCTGGGCCACGGGCGCCGTTCCCATCGGTATTACCGCCCTGCTGGTGGGGGTGTTGATGTATTTTTTCAACATTCTGCCGCCCGACGGGGTGGCACGGGCCTATGCCAAGGATGCGGTGTTTTTCATATTCGGTGTTCTGGCCATGGCCACAGCGATTTCCAAAACCGGACTGGACCGGCGTATCGGCATCCTTTTGCTGGGGCCCACCACGTCGTTGCTGCGCATGTCGCTGCTGTTTGCCCCCATGATTGCCATCTCCGCCTCTTTTCTGTCTGAACATGCCCTTATCGCGTTTATTGCCCCGCTTTTCATGATGGTTTACATGGGGGCCATGAAATCCGGTGGGGTAGCCAAGGACAAAGCCCTGGTGCTCATGATGATGCTGACCCTGAACTATGCGTGTAATCTGGGCGGACCCGGGTCTCCGGCAGCAGGGGGCCGAAATGCCATTATGATCGGTATTCTGGGGGATTACGGCATTCCGCTCTCCTTTGGGCAGTGGGTCATGTACGGCCTGCCGTTTGTGCCGGTGGCAGCCATTGCCGTCGGCCTGTATTTCTATCTGGTCATGCACAGAAAGGTTCAGGTCAAGAATCTGAATATTTCGGTTGCGGTCAAACGGGAAGCGGAAAAGATCGGTAAAATGACCGCAGATGAGTATAAGACTGCCGTGGTTCTGGTGATTCTGATTTTCATGTGGTCTGCTTTTTCCGACCGGTTCGGCATGGGCGGGCCCGTGATTCTGGCCCTGGTGGCCCTGAACGTTCTGGGCATTCTGCGGTGGAAGGAGGTCAACTCGATTCACTGGGATGTGGTGGCGTTGTATGCCGCCGCCAGTGCCATGGGTGTGGGGCTGGCAGCCACAGGCGCAGCCCTGTATATTGCCGACACCTTTATATTGTACCTGCCTGAATTTTTTACCAGCTCCGCCGCCGGTCTGAGCATTGCCGTGTCCCTGTTTACCGGGGTGCTCACCAATTTCATGAGTGACGGTGCCACCGTGGCGGCCATCGGTCCCATTGCCGTGCCCATGGCAACCATTGCCGAAGCCTCTCCCGTCATGATCGGGCTGGCCACCGCGTTTGCCTCTTCCTTTGCCCATATGCTGGTCATCGGTACCCCCAACAACGCCATCATCTTTGCCTTGAGCAAAGATTATGAAACCGGTGAACAGTTGATCACCATGAGGGATTTCTTTGTCCACGGATTTTTTGTCCTGCTGATCTCCTTTGCACTGCTGTGGTTCTGGGTGATTCTGGGATACTGGCGGTGGCTGCCCTGGCCTGCATAAATCGTGTTTACACCGTGGGTTCCGGTGAGAGCCGGAACCCGGTCTCATTTTTTTTAAAAAAATAGAATTTTCATATGAGAGGAGTCGAAATATGGAGACCAAGACCGTCAAGGATATGATGGTACCCCTGGCAGACTATGCCACCGTTCATCAGGATGCCACCCTGTTCGAGGCCGTGGCGGCATTGAAAGAGGCCCAGAATCAATTTGCCCGGAACCGGTATCAACATCGGGCCGTTCTGGTGTTTGACGATAAAAAACAGATTGTCGGTAAACTGGCGCAACTGGATGTACTCAGAAGTCTGGAACCCAGGTACAAAGGCCTGGATGACCTGGACAAACTGGCCCTGTTGCATGTGGATGTCAATGCCATCCGCAATTCCATGGAAGAGTATGGCCTGTGGCAAAAGCCTATCGATGATATCTGCCGAAAGGCCGCTGCAGTAAAAGTCAAGGATATCATGGAGAAAACCGCAAAAGGGGAGTATATTGAAGAAGGCGAATCCATAAATACCGCGATTCACCAGATGGTTGTCGGACAGAAACAGTCGCTGCTGGTGACAAGAGGCAAAAAAATTGTCGGTATATTACGTCTCACCGATGTGTTCAAACAGGTATGTGATCTCATGGAGGCCTGTGAAATTTAGGCATCCGGTTTACTCATCTTTTGAAAATAGTTCCAAAGGATGACTGATGATTCGATCCAGCTTGGCTTTTCTGATTTTCTCTTCAGCTGTTTTCTTTTTATCACCGGCCTCCTCGATCTTTTGAATCAGAACCGGAATATCGCACGGTTTGGTAAGATAATCGAATGCGCCCAGCTTAAGGCCTTCAATGGCGGTCTCCACGGTGGAATGTCCCGTGAGCATGACCACCTCCACAAGCGGAAATTCGGCTTTGATTTTTTGCAGAACCGCTACGCCGTCCATGCCCGGCATCTTTACGTCCAGGATCACGACATCGATGCGTTTGCCTTTTAACAGGGTGATACCTCTTAACCCGTCGGTAGCGGTATAGGCCGTATAGCCCTGTTTTTCCAAAAGTTTTTGAGTGGTTTTTAAAAATCGTTCCTCATCGTCTATGATCAATACATTTGTAATCGGCATCGAGAAACCTCCTTTGTTGTCACTGTGTTAAATTGAGATCAACTCAATATGCAGTAAAGGTATTGCAATGGGTGTGCCAATTTCTCTGTTGGGGGTCAATTGTCCGGAAAATGAGAGATTCAGGGTCGACGGTCAGTCCGGATATCAGGTAGCGGATAAAAAAATGGGTAATGATGTTTCCAGGTTGTAAAAAAAACCGACACCGTGAAATAGTCGCGGCTGGTGACAAGAGGCAAAAAAAATCTTGGTATATTTTGCCTCATCGATGTGTTCAAACAGGTATGTAATCTCATGAAGGGCTGTGAAATTTAAGAATCCCGATCCGTTTGAGCCGAAGGTTTCTGCTCAAACGCCTCATGGATTTTTTCAACCAGGGTTTCCAGTTCACACGGCTTCATGAGATAGTCGAAGGCCCCTAGTGCCAGGCCCTGTTCACAGGCTGTGGCGGAGCCATGACCGGTGAGCATGATAACCTGAAGGCCTGGGTCCTCTTGCTTGGCGATTTTCAAGACCTCAATACCGTCCATATCCGGCATCTTCAGGTCCAGAACCGCCACATCAAACGTCTGGGTGCGCAGAAGCAGCAGTGCTTCCGGGCTGGTGTAGGCTTTGTGTACCTCAAATCCCCGCTTGCCGAGCCGGTTGGACAGCACATCTGCGTAAGCTACTTCATCATCCACAAGCAGCAGCCGTATCCGATCATTTTCCCGGGAATCTGCTGTATCGCTGGATACCGGGTTGTTTTTTTGTTCCGTCATGTTTCCTTTACCCCATTGTTTCCCGGCAGGGAGATGGTGAATGTGGTTCCCTGGTTGAGTTCGCTTTCCACGGAGATCAATCCCCCTAGGCTGGTAATAATGCCCCAGGAGACATAAAGCCCCATACCGGTTCCCTGGTCCGCCTCCTTGGTGGTGAAAAAAGGCTCGAACATCCGGGGAAGGTTTTCTTCGGAAATGCCGCAGCCGTTGTCCTTGACAATGATTGTCACCTCCTCCAGGGAAACTTTCAAACAGACAATGATCCGGCCCCCTTCCTGGGTTGCATGGACTGAATTGCTCAACAGGTTGAGCAATACCTGAAGCAGCTGCAGGGGATCACTCCAGGCCGACGGATGCGGATCATCACTTTCCAGTTCGATGGTCACCTGATTCATGGCCGCTTCCGGTTCCACCAGGGAGACGGCTTCTTGGACCAGTTTGATCAGATCCACTTCCACAAAGGTGGAAGGATCAGCCGTTTCCTTGGTCTGGGTTTTAACGGCCTGCAACAGCTGCTGGGTGATTCTACCGGTCCTTGTCACTGCATTGTGAATCCGTTCAAGCCCTTTTTGAAAATCTTTCTTGCGCGGCATATCCTGCATTTCCGGTTGTTCCAGAATCTGCTGGAGCCAGCCGGCAGATTCCTGGATAACCGCCAGAGGGTTGTTTATTTCATGGGCCACTCCACTTGCCATGGTGCCCAGGGCCGCCAGCCTTTCAGCCACCACCATCTGCCGTTTGACCCGTTCTTTGAAAGCGGCCGCCTCCTTTTCTCCGATCAGGCGCTTGATCTTGTGATGGGCCTGTTTGATTTTACGGATCAAATGATCCAGTTCCACCGGCTTGGACAGATAGTCGAATGCGCCCGCTTTGATGCCTTCCACACCAAAATGGATATCCGCATGGCCGGTGAGCAGGATCACTTCAGTTAAGCCCGGCATTTTTTTTATTTTTTTCAGGCATTCAAGACCTCCCATGCCCGGCATCTTGAAATCCAGAATGACAATGTCAGCCGGCTGTTGTTCCTGCATCTGCAAGGCTTTTTGCCCCCGTTCCGCCTGTCGGACATGTATCCCCCGGCGGGTAAGACGTTTGGCAAGAATCTGGCGGAAATCATCTTCATCATCCACCAGCAGTAAATTGATTTCATCCTTCATATCAGGTTTTTCCACCCGTGTTTTGCTGTTATTGCCATGCCCGGAAAATTTCGGCGGCTTTGCCTAAAGTTTACTCTGACGCAGGAGTATGGCAGCTTCCGCTTTCTGTATCCGTTCCATCTGTTCTTTTTTACGTTCCCTGGCTTTGTTGAGTTTTTCAGTCAACTCTTTAAAATCAGCCGGCTTGAGCAGAAAGTCAAACGCGCCCAGTTTCATGCCTTCAACCGCCGATTGTATAGTGCCGTGGCCTGTCAGCAGAATTACTTCTATCAGCGGGTGCCGTGCCTTGATTTTTTTCAGGGTTTCAATGCCGTCAATACCCGGCATTTTAACATCCAGAATAATAACATCAATCTGTTTTTTTTCCAGTGTCTCCAGACATTCTTTGCCATTATAGGCGGGAATGACGTTTTCCCCGTTTTCCTTGAGCCGCAGGCCCAGCATTTCAACAAAATCTTTTTCATCATCGACCAGCATGATGTAACTTGACGTCTTAAACATGGTGAACTCCTGTTTTTGATTTTTGGACGTGCGTCCTGTGATTATATATGGTTTTTTCCTGGATAACCAGGGATCAACAACCGGTTTCATCCTGTAAAACCGATTAACGACCAGTACGCCAGCATGCTTGCCACGCATACCACCATGTCTGGGTTATTAAATGAACTATATAAATCCGATAAGGGGCCAGTACACCAGCATGCTGATCACACAGACCACCAGGAGAACCAGGCACCAGGGGATGGCAATTTTCATGAAATCCACCTGGGAAAAGTACCCGGTGCTGTAGGCAATAATGGTGGGCGGGCAACCTATGACCAGCATGATGAACGAGGTGGTCATGGGTGCCATCATGGCTACGGATTTGGGTGACATTTCCATCAACTCCGCCATGGGCAGGGTGATGGGCAGCATCAGGGCTACGGCGGCCGAGTTGGACATCAGGCTGGACAGAAACGAGCCGAAAAAGCTCATGCCGTAATACACCACAAATTCCGGTTTGCCGTCCAGAAGCGGCAGGCACACCTCTGCCAGGTATCGTCCGGCACCGCTTTCCAGCATGGCCACCCCCAAAGAGACCCCGGCACCGAAAACGATCCAGGATTCCCAGGGAAATTTGTCACAGATGGTCCTGAAGGTGATCCATCCGGGCCCGCAGAATCCCAGGATGGCAAAGGCGGCCGGTACACTGTAATGCCACCCGGTCAGATCCCCCATGAACCAGAGCACAAAGGTGATGATAAATACCACCAGAACACCTTTCTCCGCGCCTTTCATGGGGCCGGGGTCCGAGAGTTCCACCCCTTCCAGCTCTTTTTCCTCAGGCCGGAGCAGTACCCATAACACCGCCCAGGTGACCACAGCCGTCACCACACAGATGGGAAACTGGATAAATATATATTCCAGAAACCCCACAGATATGGTGCCGCCGCTGAATTTATTCAGCACCTCCAGTGCCAGGGGGTTCCGCCCGCCGCCCAGCAGGGTGCCGAACCCGCCGGCAGAGGCGGCCAAAGGGATCAGGAGCATGAAAAACATGGGCAACCGGTGCCCCTGGCCCGGTTTCAGGCCCATGCTCATGAACACGGGGACAAAAGCAAATACCATGATCACGGTGATGGTGGCGTCATGGAACACCGATGAGGTGATGGTGCATCCCACTGCCAGAATCAGGCTCAGCCGCTTGATTTTTGTGCCGGCAAATTTGAGCAGGTTGTACATAATGCGGTTGGCCAACCCTACTTCATTGAGCACCACCCCGAACATGATGATCATGAGGACGAACATGACGGCCGGACTGGCAAAGGGGGCCCAGGCAGCCTGGGCCGGTTGGATTTTGAGAAAAATCAGTCCGGCCCCGGACAAAAGGGCGGTGGCACCGATGGGTACTGCTTCGCTCACCCACAAAAAAACGATGGTGGTCAACAAAGCCAGGAGCCGGTGGCCTTCCGGGGTGAGGGTTTCCGGCCGGGGCAGCAGCATGACCAGAATGCCCAGGGCCAGGGAAATGATAAATTTTATAATGATCGACCTGGTACTTGCCGGTTCTTTCAGAGATTCAACTTCAGCCATAACACAATTACTCCAGATACATTGTATGGTTATCGGTCATGTTATCATGATGAAAATATCCTTGATTTACATCACCACAAATTCTTTAAATACTGGACTGCTTGAACGCTTCGGCCAGCCGGATTTTTTCTTCAATTTCCAGGTGCCGGGCAAAGGCCTGTTCCGCCTTTGCCACCAGATCTTCGATACTGGCGGGTTTCTGAAGATAATCCGTGGCCCCGGATTTCAACCCTTCCACGGCTGAATCCGCCGTAGCATGGCCGGTGAGCATGATGACTTCGATTCTGGGATGGCGCTGCTTGATCTTTTTCAGGGTTTCCACCCCGTCCATGCCGGGCATTTTCACATCCAGGATCACCACATGCACCAGTTCCTGTTCCAGTTTTTCCAGACAATCTTCACCGCTTGCCGCGGTGAGCACATCATAGCCTTTCTTGCGGATCATTTTGCCGGTGGTCTGAAGAAACCGCTCTTCATCATCCACCAGCATGAGCTGCATTTTAACCATGGTTACCATTTTTATCTCCTTTGATCTATGACAGCATTCATTCTGTTGTTGATCATCCGCCTCCATTCACGCCTGAATGACCGGATGAATATATCCCTTCTGAATACAATTAAATCAGATTTTTTATCAGATCCGTTATGGCCTGTAAAATGTTTTTGGGATATCTGTCCCAAAAAGCCGATGTAATCAAATGCGTTCATATTTCGTATGGATGAATGCAAATACTATACCGCTAAACAGCTGATCGCATTTGTCCATCCATCCACCCGCCGGATAAACAGATGGTACAAGGATGTCAATATTTTTCGGCAATCCGGAAACCCGTTCCATTCCCCCGGCCTGTTTTGAAAAATTTATCAACCAGTAAAAATATCTGACACCAGGCAAAAGGTTATACCTGGTGAAAATGCCGGAATTCAGGGCGGAACCGGCTGGAATTGAACTGGCATGCTAATTGCTGATCCGCTCATTACCAGGAGCTCTTATGACGGACCATGATTCTGAAAAAAATATAAAGGAGCAGCAAAATGAAAAAGATAGAAAAGATTCTGGCCTGTGTGGATTTCTCCCAATATACCTTGATGACGATGGAATCAGCCGTGGCCCTTGCCAAAGGAACCCGGGCACGGATCGTGGTGTTCAACGCCATCAATCAACGGGATGTGAAGAATGTGGAAAGCCTCAGCCATTTTCATCCCGGCAAGATCGATGCAGAGATTTATGTGCGGGATATGACAAAGGAACGGCTGGAAAAACTGGATCTGTTCATTGAAACCAATTTTCCGGATGAAAAGACACGGATGTCTGTCAGCATCGATGTGGGTATTCCCTGGGAGAGCATTATCCGGGCGGCCAAAACCCATGACGCTGATCTGATCGTCATGGCCAACAAGGGCCGGGGCAATCTGTCCCGGGTGCTGTTCGGCAGTGCGGCGGAAAAGGTGTTCCGGCATTCTCCGGTGCCCGTGGTCAGTGTCAGAGATACGGACACCTTTAAGGGAAGACAATAAATGGACAAAAAAAATGTTGGGGAAAATAGCCGGGCCCGACGGGTCAAACGCAACATCCTGACCAATATGATCGTGATTCCCCTGATCCCGCTTTTCCTGGCCGTGGGCATCAGTTTCTACTATTTTACCACGGCCCTGGAAAACAGTTCCACCCAAAGCCTGAAACGCATTGTGGGGGACCACCGGGACATGATCGAATCGTTTCTTATGGAACGGAAATCGGATTTGGAACTGGTGACCAACCTGTTTGATTTTGAATCCATCAGCCGCAACCAGATCATAGACGACATGTTTGAGATCCTGAAAATCAAATCCGGAGCGTTTATAGATCTGGGCCTGTTTGATTCCCGGGGGCTTCATGTAAAGTACTCGGGCCAGTACCAGTTGACCGGAAAATTGTACAAAGATGAACTCTGGTTCCGGGAGGTCATGGAAAAAGGCCGGTACATCAGTGATGTGTTCCTGGGATATCGAAATGTGCCCCATTTCATCATTGCGGTGAAAAAAGGGGAAGGGGAAAATGCCTGGATTCTCCGGGCCACCATTGACACCCTGTATTTTGACAGGCTGGTTTCCAGTGTGAGAATTGGCACTTCCGGAGAAGCCTATATTCTGAACAAAAACGGCATCGCCCAGACCGGACGGCGGTCCGGGGGTATCAATGTCATGGAGGAAGATTCGGAATTTTCAGCGTTTCCATCGTCAGACAGCACCATTCACACCTTTCTAAAATCAGATCCCCGGGGGCTCAAATATCTGTATGCCACCACCTGGCTCAAGGATCTGGAATGGCTCCTGGTAGTGAGGCAGGAAAAAAAGGATGCGTTCCGGTTTTTCTACTATGCCCTGTATGCCAGCCTGGTGATCATGGTGCTGGGCATTGCCATTATCGTAGGCATGTCTTTTTTCATGACGGAAAAACTGTTCACACGCATGGAACAGCTGGGCAGAGATAAAAAAGACCTGGGAAATCAGCTGATCCGGGCCACCCAGCTGGCGGAGGTGGGCGAAATGGCGGCCGGGTTTGCCCATGAGATCAACAATCCGCTGCAGATCATCAAAAGTGAACATGCCCTGATAGCCTCCATTTTTGAGGATCTGTTTGAAAATAAGAAGATAGACCGGGAGGATGAAGAGATCCTGGAACTGCAGGATTCCTTTTCCCAGATCGAACTGCAGGTGTCAAGGTGTTCGGATATCACCCGGGCCATCCTCAAGTTCGGGCGTAAGAATGAAACCCGGGTGCAGCTGCTGCAACCCGCCGAGGAGATTCCCGAAATTCTGAAGATGATCGAACAAAAAGCCAGTGTGGAAGGTATTGCCGTGTTTCAGCGCATCCCTGCGCATCTGCCCGGATTCATGGGGGATGCCTCCCAGTTTCAGCAGGTGATGCTCAATCTGTTCAACAATGCCATAGATGCGGTCATGGAACAGCACCCGGATGCCGGAGGCCGGCTGGATATCCAGGCACTTTTAAAGGAAGAAAAATGGATCGAAATTCGTGTTACTGACAACGGTGCCGGTATCCAGCCGGAACATATTGAAAAAGTTTTTTCTCCGTTTTTTACCACCAAGCCGGTGGGAAAAGGCACCGGCTTAGGTTTGTCCGTTTGTTACGGAATCATCGAGAATTTCGGGGGCACCATGGATGTGACCAGCCGGGTGAATGAAGGCACCACCTTTATCATCACCCTGCCCGGGGCGGAAGCAAAGAAGCAAGAACAATGAAAATCTGATTTTTGGAGGGGATTTTGAACCAAAAGGAGAGGTGCTTTGGAAAAAATGAAAGTGATGCTGGTGGATGATGAAAAACGGTATCTTCTGACCACCGCCAAACTGATGGAAAAAAAAGGAATCGAAGTCATCACGGCCCAAAGCGGGGCACAGGCCCTGGAACTGCTCAAGACCCATGCTGTCCATGTGGTGATTCTGGATATCAAGATGCCGGGTATGGACGGATTCAAAACCCTGCGGGCCATCAAGATCCTGTATCCGCCGGTGGAGGTGATTTTTCTCACCGGCCATGCCACCATGGATTCCGCCGTCGAGGGCCTTCAATTCGGGGCGTTTGATTACGTGATGAAGCCGGCGGATATCGATGTCATCGTGACCAAGGCATATGAGGCATTTGAAAAAAGACAGCGGCTCGATAAAAAAATCAGGGGACTGACATCCGGCAGTGAGAGTGAGATGGATGACCGTGATGATAAATAATAATGAATGGAATCTCAAACTGAAGCAATGGAGGGGGGTACATGAAAAAAGAAAAAAAAGTCACGGGGTATGACAAATATATCAACTGGAAGGTGTTTATCTTTCCTGTTCTGGCATTGGCGGTTCTGCTGCTGATTCCCACCCCGAAGGGGATGAAGGATGTGGGTACCCAATACCAGGTGGGACCCAAAGCGGTTGTGAACCATCTCACAAGAGAGCTGTTTGAAGTGGACAGTGTGGATGCGGCCCAGTGGCAGCTGCTTACCGCCAGGATCATGGAAACCAACATGCAGATGGGGGCACTTAAAAAAGGGCGCTACCTGGCCCGGGATCTGAAATGGTGCAAAAAGAACAAGATCGATGCAGACAAGAAGAATTTTGACCTTGCTTATAATTTTATCAAAAACAATGTGGATGAGGACCGGTTTCTGTCAGTCATGAACGATGCGCTGGTTTTGAGAAAAGCGGGGTTAAAATATGAAGAATTGAAAGAAAAGGACAAGGCTGCAGCTGATAAAGGTGCCTGGCATATCCAGGTAGCCATTGCAGTTGGGGCGTTCGTGGTCCTGTGTTTTCTGACAGAATGTATCCCGCTGCCGGCGGTGGCGTTCTGCATCGGCCTGCTGTATGTGTTCACCGGGGTGCTGTCCCGGGAGGCCGTGGCCATGCTCTACTGGAGCGATGCCTGCTGGTTTATCATGGGCAGCCT
>JAABTU010000483.1 GCA_011389715.1 Desulfotignum sp. | reverse complement strand
CTCTTGCACAGATGCCGCAGCCTTTGCAGAAATCCAAGTTTGGCTCAAAATGGGTATCTGATTGCATTTCCATGACCTGGATGGGGCAGTAAATGGCGCAGAACCCGCAGAAAATGCATTTTTCTTTGTCCACCACCGGTCGTCTGGTCCGCCAGTCACCGGTGTCTGTGCACATCAAAGGATCACCGGCATCCGACCATGGCCCTTCATGTTTGAAATAGTGATTTGATGACATATATCCCTCCCCTTTTTGCGAATAAAATGACCCTGAACGTGCTGCTTTATCGTATCTATTTCATAGCCATAAAATAGCGGCAGTTCGATTGCATTGTCAAGCAAAAAATTGTGGCGATATAAAAATTTTTTTGAAATTGGATAATAAGAAATAGGACTTACCTGATAAACCCGGTTATCATACTTTCCATTTAGTTGATATGTCAACTAAATGGAAAGTGATAGGCACAGAACCTGTTTTTTCTTAAACGGGGTTACGGGTAACTGAAAGGCCAAGGGGAGCGGTACTTTGAAAAACCACTCCCCGTTTTTGGCCATACCTGCTCTATATGACTCTTCTGAAGGGATCCAGCCCGGTACGTTCGATCATTTTTCCCAGACGTTCCCCGGCTTTTGCCTCATTTTTGTAGCAGGTGATCACATTTGCCACAGCAGCCATCACCTGGTCATCATCCAGGCCGGTGACCAGTTCTTTGCCTATCCTGGGCATCATGCCCACATTTCCGCCGATGGTAATGGTCCAGCCTTCGGCAAATCCGATCAGCCCGATATCCCGGACCCAGGATTCGGCACAGCTGAGTTTACATCCGGATACCGCCATCTTGAATTTCCCGGGGAGTTTTGCTGCATGATACTGCGCATCCAGCTTCATGCCGATACCCAGCGCATCCTGTTTTCCCAGTTTGCAGAAAGTGTTCCCCGGACAGGTACGAATACTTCTGACACAAAGCCCTACTGCGGCTCCCTTGTCCATGCCCAGATCTTCCCACACTGCATCAATATCCGCTTCTTTCAGCCCCACAATGGCCACGCGGGCGGCACCGGTAATCTTTATGGCTTTGGCATTGTATTTTTCCGATACATCCGCGATCCTGCGCAGCAGATCCGGGGTCACGACCCCGCAGGGAATGTGGGGGGCAATGGCATAGGTTTCATTATCACACTGGGGAATGGCCCCTTTTTCTCCAAGTTTCAACATAATTTTCTCCTGATGCTTTCTGGTTATATTTTCAGATCAATTTAGAGACCGAACAAGATTTTGTCAAGTCTGTAGGTGATCCCGGCTTGTATAAACCGAATCCGTTGTTATTGTATTGATTAAAACCAACTGAAACCTGATTCAAGGAGGTCATCCATGAATAAAAAAGAGCTGTGCGATAAGATCAGAACCCTTTATCCGGAAATCGGGGAATGCGGTATTGATGTGAATGTGAATTATGATGATGCAAATGACCGCTGGACAGTGCATCTGAAAAAAGACAAAAAAGAACTCAAAACCTTTCTTGAACCTGATGATGCCGGTCTGTGCATGGAAGGAAAGCAGTGCATGAGCTTAGGTATTGAAATCAACCAGCTAAAAGACAGCATCGACAGGATGCCGTCGCAATGAGGTGGTAAAATGACAGATGATGACAAAAAAAAAGGAAAAGATGTTGATCTGGATGTGTGTACCCAGGCCCCTGAATTTGCTGAACATGCAAGGCCCAATGAACCGGCAGAGGATGCTTGTGATGACGGCAGGGCCGGTTTGAAAAAAGATGACAAAAACCAGCGCAAATCGTACGCCGGATAAAACCACACACCCTGCTGAAAAAAATCTGAAAAACCCTGTTTAAGGAGAAACTGTCTCGCGTTTCTGGATGGTATATTCCACCTGGACTTTATCTTTATTCTGATCTTCAAGCCTTATTGTTGCAGGATGAAGGGCGATCCGGGCAGCCAGCCTGCCTGAGGTTGTAATATCCTCCAGCGAAAGGGCTTCTGTAAACAGGGTTTCCATCTGTGTGAGAACCTGCCTTGGGCCGATAACATGAACCTTTTCCGGTGTTGTCACAGCCCGGGTCATGATCGAATCCTGGGAAAGCCGGCCTGTCCACAAGGGCTGAATGGGGAGTTCCTTTTTCATTGGCACATCAACCGTCACTTCGATCACGGATGGATCGATGTTTTTGACCACAATGCCGGGGGGCAGTGTAACGGCACTCCGGCTGACAGACAGCCTGTTGGTGCCTGGCACGGTGTTGGCCAGACTCAGCTTGACAGTGATCCGGTCAGGTCCCAGAGATCTGATCAGGGGCCTGGCGCCGCTGAGCAGAAGCGTGGCACTGCTCGATGAAGAGGAAAATATTTCCATATTCTGGTCTGATTTGATAAATTCAACTGGAAGGGTATGGGTGGCAAGTGTTTCCATTCCCCTGGAAAAACTCAGCCACAAGCCGGTTACACAGACCAGACAGACGGCGGCTGCGACTGCAAGTTCACGGGCGTGTTTTTTTACCCCTGCGGCAGCTGAATCCTGGCCGGCATGTGTAACAAGCAGTTTCTCAAGGACTTTGCTGTCATTAATATCATAGATCTGGCTGTCCTTGACCAGGGTAATTTTACCGCGCTCCTCTGAAACCACGATTACCAGAGAATCGGTCTGTTCAGTCAAACCAACAGCTGCCCTGTGCCGGGTACCAAAATAAGAGGGCAGGTCTGTGCGTTTTGAAAGGGGAAGTATCACACCGACATTTGTGATCCTGTCTCCCTGAATGATGGCTGCACCATCATGGACCGGATTATCACCCCAGAAAACACTGACCAGCATCTCTTTGGAAAGTTTTCCCTGCCATGCAATACCTTTCTGGACAACACTTTCCAGTCCCTGGTTCAACGGAAGTACAATCAAGGCCCCGATTTTTTTTCTCGCCAGCTCATAAACACTTTCAACAATTATGTTCACCGGGGTGTTGCGCTGATACCGCGGGATACCCCAGAAGAAGGATTTCAGGTCTCTGGTCTGGAGCACGGAGGATATTTCATTGCGAAACACAATAATAATGACCAGGGCCGCAACGGCGATAACACCCTGCATGGCCCAGCTGGTGACGATCAGTCCCATGGAAACAGCTACCTGCCTGAGGACCCAGAATATACCCATGGCAAACAGCACCCGCAGTACATTGGTACCGCGAAAAAGCACATACAGCCGAAACAGAATGTAACTGTTCAAAGCTATATCAAGAAAGCCCTGCCATCCGATGCCGAAAAACTGGTAAAAAAACTGTCCCATGGGTGATCAGTCTGAAATACTGAATCTAAGGATTTTCATCAAATTTTCCCGGCTGTCGACTATCTCAACCCGCCACGGCCCCTTATCAGCCTCCCTGAGCTGCATACTGCTGAACGAGGCCCACTTGGGGGGATTGAGCACCAGTTTTGTACTGGATATTAAACGGTCCTGCCTGTACCACCGGTGATATATTGTGGTTTCTTCAGGTACAGGGTCAAATCCGGTAAAACAGAACACCCTGCCCAGGGAGATCGAAAATACCACCGCCTGGTTCAAAGGTTTGAATTTTTCAATGGCCTCACACATCACCGCCTCGACCAGTACAGGCTGGTTCAGTCCCGACTGGTCCACTGACAGCACGTCCCGGCCCCGGGCATGGGACGTAAAAAAGACGACTGCAGGCAAAAAAAGCAGCATACAGATCAGCCTCAAAGAAAATGGTTTCATGGCTGTGATGATACCTGTGGATCAGTTTTTTTTCAAGACTGAATCTTTATATGTATCCGTGGCAGGCTGGAAAAATCATTACAAATCAGTCAGATCCGGAAAAGAGATTACCAACTCTGATAAATTTTTGGTAATATTATATTTGCCCTTATGAAAAACCATTTTACACAAGGCCCTGCCCATGAAACCACGCGTTGTCATACTTGCCACAGGCGGCACCATAGCGGGAATCAGCCATGCACCGGCCCGGGCCGGATACGCCTCCGGACAGGTAACCATCCAGCAGATGATCCAGTCGGTCCCGGATCTGGATCATCTGGCTGTTGTCACAGGAGAACAGATCAGCAATGTGGGATCCCAGGACATCTCTTTTGACATCCTGAAGCGCCTGACCGGCCGCATCAATGCACTGCTGGAACAAGCGGATATCCACGGCATTGTGGTGACCCACGGCACCGACACCATGGAGGAAACCGCATTTTTTTTACACCTCACCGTGAACAGCCCCAAGCCGGTGGTGGTGACCGGGGCCATGCGGCCCGCCAACGCCATCTCGGCTGACGGTCCCCTGAACCTGTTCAATTCAGTGGCAGTGGCAGCTGATCCTGATGCGCAGGAACGGGGCGTGCTGGTGGTCATGAACGACAGGATTCACGGGGCCCATTCGTTGACCAAAACCAACACCACCTCTGTGGAAACCTTTCTGTCCCCTGTGAACGGTCTTGTGGGCACTGTGAATTACGGCAGGAACGTGTATTTCAGGTTTCCATTCCGGCGCCACACCTTTTTGAGCCGGTTTTCGGATCTGTTCTGCACCGAGAGCCGGGTGGTACTGCCCCGGGTGGATATTGTGTATGCCTGCATCGATATGCCGCCGGATCTCATGGATTGCTGCGTTGCCAACGGGGCCCAAGGCATTGTCATTGCCGGGGACGGCAACGGCAATATGAACCAGGCAACCGTAAAAAAAGCGGCCCGGATGGCCGGCCGGGGTTTTTTCATTGTCAGAAGCTCCCGGGTGCCCACCGGCACTGTGGGCAGAAATGTGGAGGTGGATGATGATGCCTGCGGTTTCATTGTGTCAGATGAACTCAATCCTGCCAAGGCCCGGATTCTGCTGATGCTGGCTCTGACGGAAAAACCTGATCTGAAGACCGTGCAGCAGCTGTTTTACACCTATTAGCCGATATCATCCAGGGGCAGATACACCTGTGTACCTTTGGGCAGATTGGAAAAATCTGTTATGTCATCTCCGGTTTTGACATGGCCGGGCGGCAGAAAATACACCGTGCCGCGATCCTTGTATTTTTGGCCGGCAATGCCGTAGGCGGTCACGGCATCAGTGATGAGAAACGGCCCCTGATACCCTACGATCAACTGTGTTTTCCGGGGCAGGTCATCCCAGTCCGGAATGCGGGAACCTGTGAAAATTTTGCCTGACGGCAGAAAATAGATAGTGGAATCGAATCGGTAGGCAGGACCTGCATGGGACCAGGCGGTCATGCGGTCGGTGATCACCTTTACCGGCGTTTGAAAAACCTGTCTCTTCTCTTTTTCGATCTCCTGGTCAAGCAGGACCTTTGTGTTGACGGGCAGCAGGTGCCATCCGATGGTGTCTTTTATCTGATCCCCGGTCAGGGTACGGCCGCCGGGAAGGACATAGGCGGTTGTCCGGCTGTCATAATCCCCCCCTGCAATGGACCAGGCGGAATTATTCTTTGAAATGAGGTTGGACACCGGTGCGGTGGCAGCCACCTTGGCAACCGCCGGCTGTTCACCGTAAAACAGATCCGCCAGATAGGGATCGGGCATCAGCCGACCAGTCCTGACATCCGGATCAAACCCTAAGGCGGGGCCCAGCCCGGACCTGGACCTGTCAAAATTTTTGGCACAGCGTTTTCTGCCCCTGTGATCCTTTGGAAACCAGGGATTGGGCCTGCCAAAGGCTATCTGGCTGTGGGTGAGCACGGCGGTATCATCCAGCTTGTAAACTTGTTGCAGAATATCGATAAGCATGGCAGCAGACCGGTACTGCTGATCCGTCAACGGTGCGGAGTGATACCCCACCAGCTCGATGCCGATGGAAACAGATGACACATCCTGTTTTCCCTGCCATATGGAAAGGCCGGCATGATCGGCCCGGTACTGTTTGTCCATGATCCGGTAGGTGCGGCCGTTTCTGGCAATCACGTAATGGGCATGTCCCCCGGGTGTGCTGTGACCGCTTTTAAACTGTTTTCCTTTCGAGACCACCCGCAGGGTGGTGGACAGTCCCAGTTCCGAAGTGTGCACAATGATATACCGGGTTGCAGTGCGCGGAATTTTTTTAAATTTCTTATTCAACCGGTTTCTGTGGTCAATGATGGCATTTTGAAACTGCTGATAATCAGACCGGCTGTATGCATAACAGGCACCGGTCCCGGGATAAAGCGTTACAAAAAACACAAAGGCCCAAACCGGGATCAGCCATGCATAATATCCTGTTTTTTGTTTCATCAAACCTTGAACTGTCCCACCATCTCCCCCAGCCGGGCTGCCAGTTTTGCCAGGTCTTCAGAACTTTCATTCACCTGGGCGCTGCGGTCTGCCATATCAGCAGCCGACTGGTGGACATCTGTGATATCTTTTGTTATTTCATGCGCCACAGAGGAACTCTGGCCCACATTCTGGTTGACCTCTTCAATACCGGAGGAAGCCTGACCGATATTGCGTGCAATCTCACCGGTGGCAGCAGATTGTTCTTCCACAGAAGTGGCAATGGTGGCAACGATCTCATTGACCTCCCGGATTACCTGGGATATTTCATTGATACCGGTCATGGTGCTGTCAGAGCTATCTTGGATATGGTCAATTTTTGACTTGATATCCATGGATGCTTCCGAAGTCTGCTTAGCCAGTTCCTTGATTTCATTGGCCACCACGGCAAATCCTTTGCCTGCCTCACCGGCCCGGGCCGCCTCAATGGTAGCATTCAAGGAAAGCAGGTTGACCTGCTCGGAGATGTCGGTAATGGTTTCCACCACCTTGCCGATGGACTGGGCTGCCTGGCTCAGCTGCTGCATCTTTTCTTTTGAATCGCCTGCCTTTTTAACGGCATTATCTGAGATGGACCGGGCTTTTTCCGCATTCTGGGCAATCTCGCTGATGGTGGCATTCATCTCATCTGCCGCTGCTGCCACAGTATTGAGGTTGGTGCTGGATTCTTCCATGGCTGCGGACACAGAAGTCATATTTGCTGTCATCTCTTCTGCAGCCGCTGCCACGGTACTGGCTTTTTCCGAGGTGTTTTCCGCCCCGGCGGTCATCTGTTCTGAAATAGAAGACAATTGTGTGGCTGAAGAGGAAAGAGTATCCACTCCCTGGGAAATGTCGGTGATCATTGTCTGGAGCTTTGCCATAAATGTGTTGACCGCTTTTGATAATATTCCCACCTCATCCTGGCTGTTTACTGCAAGGCGTTTGGTCAAATCCCCTTCGCCTGTGGAGATGTCTTTGAGCCCAGACACCGCATCATTAACGGGTCTGGTAATAGTTCTTGCGGCAAATGCCAGACATATACCCACCAATACCATGGCGATCAGTCCCACAACCACATTATACAGGGTCATTTCCCTGACATCAGCCATGAACTCCGACTGGTCCTGGGTTACCCCGATGCTCCATCCGGTGAGCGGTACATGGGCAAATCCTGCTGTTTTGCGTGTGCCCTTGAAAACATACTCCTCCACCCCGGACTCCTGGGCCATCATGCGCCGGGTGATCTCTTCCATGCCTTCCAGGGTTTTAACATCCAGTTCAAAAATAAATTCCGTGTTGGGGTGGGCGATAACCACACCATTTTTGTTGATCACATATGGGTAACCGGTGTCTCCGATTTTTATGGATGTGATCTTGTCAGACAGGGTATCCAGTTTCACAACAGCGATAAATACCCCGGCAAATTCTCCGGCACCAGTTTTCACAGGCGTGCTTGCCACCACCACGGGATTGCCCGAAGATCTTGAGGCAACCGGTTCGCCGATAATGGCTTTGCCCTGTTTTGCAGCAATAAAATAATCTCTGTCCTTGATGTTGACCTTGTTTTCCCGCATGGCGCCCCCCATGCTGTCACTGACAGACAGTCCCTGGGCATCAGCCAGAACAAACAGTTCATACCCCTGGCCCACTGACGCAAAGGCTTTAGCCAGGTGATTGTCCAGGGCTGTGAGGGTATCTTCGGCACCGTTTACCCCCTGTTGGGCAACCTGGTCCACGGCATCCTGAACCATGGGGTTAAGTGCCATGCCCCGGACAAATTTCAATTCCGCTGCCATGACCATCCCGGTCATGGCAGCCAGGTCATCCGCCACCTGATAGACCTCTCCCCGGGCACGGTTAAGAAGGCCATCTGCCGCCTTTTGCAGGGAAATCGTCCCCACCACCAACAACGGCACCAATACCATGAGCAGACCCCCTGCAACCAGTTTTACGCCCAGTTTAAGATCACTGATTTTCTTCATT
This sequence comes from Desulfotignum sp., assembly GCA_011389715.1. Taxonomy (GTDB): domain Bacteria; phylum Desulfobacterota; class Desulfobacteria; order Desulfobacterales; family Desulfobacteraceae; genus Desulfotignum. The sequence continues at coordinate 3,262 of JAABTU010000483.1, read as the reverse complement.
TTCCATGCCCTCCAGTGTAAGATGGATCCTGCCAAAAACAGCAGCGATCAGATTGTTTTCCCCTTTTTGCCCAATTATCATACCCTATGCATGCGAAATGTCAAGAATCGTTCAGGCACAGACACCGGCAGGGTAGTGGCCGCCTGCATCGGCAGCCCTGACCGGCTTTCTTATCTGCTGGTGGGGGACACCATCAACCTGGCATCCCGTCTTCAGTCCCTGACGCGCAAACTGGATGCCGGCATCATCATTTCCGCTGATACCATTGCCCGCCTGCCCCGGCACCTGGTGCAGAAAAACCTGTTCAGACACTCACAGACCGTGCAGGTCAAAGGCCGGCAGATGGATGTGGATATCTTTGTTATCGCCTGAGAGCGTTATACCACATTCAACTCTTTATACAGCCTGTTGGCAGCAAACCGCTCAAATGCGAAACAGGTCAGATCCAGTGTTCTGTATTTTCCATAGGTGACCAGTTCAGAAACCGCCCTGCCCACACCCGGCGACTGCTGCAGTCCATGGCCGCTGAACCCATTGGCAAAAATAAAATTGGTCACCTCAGGATGGGCCCCGATGATGGCATTCTGGTCCTTTACATTATAGGCGTAATGACCAGCCCAGGAGGATATCCGTTTGATGGCGTCAAACGCCGGCACCCGTTCAGCCAGAATCGGCCACAACTCCTCTTCAAACACCGAATAATCCATGTAAAAATCCTCACAATCCGGATCATTGTTTTCATCCGGGGATTTGCCGCAGATGTAATTTTCTCCTTCTGGCCGGAAGTAGGCACCGGTGGGATCCACCACCAACGGGCAATCAGGCAGCCGGGTATTGCATTTGAACAAAAACACAAACCGCTTGCGGGAATGGACCGGCAGGTCATCAATGCCGGCCATTTCAGCTATACGTGCTGCTTTGGGTCCGGCTGCATTGATAAATGTGGCGCCATTTTTGGTTTCACCGGACTCTAAAGTTATGTGCGAAATTTTCTGCCCGGTGCGCTGGACCCCCACCACAGTGTCTTTGAGATATGTTACGCCAAGGCTTTTTGCCTTGTTCTTGAATGCCATCGTCAGACAGTGGGGATCAAACCAGCCTGCATCGGCAAATCCGTATGACCCGGCACAGAGATCATCAGTGTGCAGCCAGCCAAATTTTTCTTTTAACCCGGCCTGGTCAAGAATCTGCACTTTGGCACCGGCGGCGGTCTGTGTTTCATGATTTTTCTGCAATACCGGCATCCCTTTTTGAGTTGCCAGAAAAAGATACCCGTTTTCCATAAAATCAACAGTTACAGGGTCATCATCAAACCGTAAATGCGCATCGATATTTTTAATGAATGATGCACCAAATTGTGACAGCTGGATATTTTCCGTGTTGGAGAACTGCTGGCGAATGCCGCCGGCAGAAAGACTTGTGGAACACTGGGCATAAGTGGGGTCTTTTTCAACCACCAGAATTTTCCCTGTAAAATCGGGATTGCTGGCCAGAAAATATGCTGTCGCGCTGCCCATGACCGCCCCGCCCATAATTATTACATCATAGGTTTCCATGTGTGATTACTCCTTTTTCCCGGCTGTGGCACCCCCACAGACATTCAGGTTTGATTTGGCTGATATTTTTCCTCCTGCAATGGAAGATTTTTTTAATATTTTATTGGTATACCAAAAAAATATTTAAAGTCAATATCTATTTTATCCCTTTTTTAGGTGGTAAAATCCAAAAAAAGCAGCTATGTATTATTATAGTATACCAAACAAATATTAAAAAAGGCCCATGAACCAGCACATTTATCATATCCTGCACAACCGGATTGTCTTTTTAGAATACGCACCAGGGCAGATTCTCAAGGAACAGGTCCTGGCTGAAGAATTCGGTGTCAGCCGCACCCCTTTGCGCACGGTATTGTTCCGCCTGGAATGGGAACATCTGGTCAAAATACTGCCCCGCACAGGCATCCAGGTATCAGAACTTGAACTGAACACCATAACCCACGTGTTTCAGGCCCGGCTGGAGCTGGAAGCGGTCATTGGCACCATGGCAGCGGAACGGTTTTCCAGCAGCCACTCCACCCGCCTGGATGGTTGCATGGAACAATGCAAGCAGCTGCTGGACCATCGGGATACCGAAGCACTGGGCCGTGTGGACATGAATCTGAAACAGATTTTTCACGATGCGGTAGGCAACCCGTTTCTTACAGAGATGTCGGACCGATTCTATGTGCTGACCTTCCGCCTGTGGTATTTCAACCTGATGAAGATGGACAATCAGGCCTGGAAAAAGGAGGTTCTGTGTCTGCAGTCAGATGTAAAAGCCCTGATGGATATTCTGGCCAAAGGAACCCCTGAGCGGGTGGGAAAAACCAGAAAAACACAGCTGCTGGCCCATGTGGAGCGTATCCGTGCCACCTTTCTGGGGTTGTCCGGAATCTGATATTTGCTGACCGTCTGTAAATATTTTGGCTGCTGCCGAAATATTTTGCCATATTCAGGATGCACTCTTTTTATCCATGGCGGCCTGGACAAATGACAAGGTGGCCTTGACATCCTTGTTCAACAGGGCACTGCACATACTGTCCTGCCAGGTTCCGGCTGCCAGGTCCTGTGCAATCTTTTGGGCGGTATCTGATTTCAGGCTTTTTTTGAGCTGGACAAAAGGCTGGTTGGGGGTATCGATCCACAGGCTGATGATCTGCTTTGCCCGAACAATCAGCTGGTCTTCCTCCACCAGTTCATCCACCATCTCCTGTTCCAGGGCACAGGTTACGTCCCTCATCTCCCCGAAATACATGACATCCCGGAACCGTTTGTCAGAATCCAGTCCGAACCGCATAATGGCGGCCTGGGCAATGGTCAGCCCTAAGCCGATCTTTATCTCGCTCATGCCCAGTTTTATTTTCGGATGTTTTTTCACCAGCCGAAAGTCCGAGGCCATGGCCAGAATCAGGCCCATGGCCGCACAATGGCCGTTTATGGCGCACACCACCGGCTTTGTGCAGGTAAAGTAATCCAGCAGCACCTGTTCTTCTCTGGTAAAAAATGAAATAACCGCCTCCCTGTCGGCAAAATCCACAAACATGGGCAGGCTGAATCCACTGGAAAAAAACCGGCCCTCACCCGTGAGGATCAGTCCTTTTATGCCGGCATCCTGGTTTACCTCTGCGACAATGTCAGCCAGCTGGTCCAGGGTTTCACGGGTAACGGCATTGGTTTTTTGGTCTGACAGGCAGGCAATGATGATCTGGTCTTCCACGGTTTTT
>JAABTU010000493.1 GCA_011389715.1 Desulfotignum sp. | reverse complement strand
ATCGACTCTTCTCAACTCCATTGCCGGCGTTTTTATGCTTGATTCCGGAAGCATCATTATTGGCGACCGTGATGTGACATCATGGCCTGAATATAAACGGGCCAAGTTTATCTCCAGGGTTTTTCAGGACCCGCTGCTGGGTACATGCCCATCGGCCACCATAGAACAGAATATTGCTTTGGCCAAAAAAAGAGGGCAGTGGCGCGGCTTTTCCAGAGGTGTCAAAGTCAAAGACAGGCCCGAATTCCAGGAAAAGCTGAAAATACTTGGTCTTGGTCTGGAGAATCGGCTGCAGGACAGGGTTGGGCTGCTTTCCGGCGGGCAGCGCCAGGCACTTACCATGCTCATGGCAACCATGATCCGGCCGGAGGTTCTTCTGCTTGATGAGCATGTTGCCGCTCTTGATCCCAAGACGGCCCGTCAAATACTCACCCTCACCGAGGAAATAGTGGGCCATCAGGAGCTGACCACGCTGATGATTACCCACAACATGAAACATGCCATTCAGTTCGGCAATCGCCTCATCATGTTGCATCAGGGCAGGGTTATCTCGGATATAGCTGGTGAAGAGAAAAAGAATCTGACTGTGGGCGACCTGTTGCAGAAGTTCTATGCTTCATCCGAGGAAGAGCTGGCAACTGATGCCATGCTGTTGGCCTAAGGGTGCAAATTACCAATCCGAGAGCAATCTGTTCCAGTCGTGGGACATCCGGGATACAGCCCCGGATAAAATTCATCTTTCTTAACTCCGTGTTTTCTGGTACTGTGCTCTGAAAAAAGATTGAAACGAAACCAAGGCGGCTTCTGAACAGGAATACAACAAGGATGTTACATGAATATTTATGTCGGCAATTTATCTGAACAAATAACGGAAAATCATTTAAAGACCATCTTTGGGGAATATGGTGAGGTGGAAAGGGCAAGAATCATATCTGACCGGTTTTCAGGCCGCACCAAAGGGTTTGGTTTTGTTGAGATGCCCAGCAACTCAGAAGCTGATCAGGCTATCAAAGCATTGAACAGAACCGTTCATGAAGGAAAACAGATAAAGGTCAACCCGGCAGACTCCGGCGGGAAAAAACCCAAAAAAAAATTCCGGAAAAACCGCTTCTGAAATCAGATTTGTTCCAAAAATCCCCTGCGTTGCAGTCATATGCCAGGCTGCCGATACCCCCATGAAAACCTGGTAAAATCATCACACCTGGTGCTCAGGATTCCAAACAGTTACAATGTGGCATAATTATTTTGACATTGTTAAAACCATTGTGGTAATCTTTTAACCTGAATGTGATGCCCGGATAAAATTCTATACAAAACGGTTGCGATTTTATTTATATAATAAATCGCGTTCAATCATGGAGATAGTGTGATGAATGATTTCTTGAAAAACCTGCGAAGCTCCCAGAAAAAAGAAGCCCCCCCCATTACACGGAAAAATCCTGCCGGCGGCTATTATCCTGACAATGACCGGCGTATGAACAGAGACAGAAGAACATCTTATCCAAACACCATGGACACCTCTGTCTGGCAGGGCCGCGATATCATGCCGGAACTGCTGGAGCACCTGGCCAGTCTTTCTGATCAGGTGGAACGGCTGGTCAATTCACATGAGATACTGGTGGCATCCCAGACACAGCAGCACGAGGCCGTGACACGGTTTTTTAACTCCCTCAACACCATGCTCACCAGTGAAGCAGCCCCTGCCGCTGATGGGGACCATCCGCCCAGAACAACCACCAGCTATACCTCCGGGACCCATTATACAAAAGATGAAGTCATGTCCATGATCCAGGAGATGCGGACAAACGGGGCCACCTTTTCCATGATTGCAGATGATTTAAAACAAAAAGGTATCCCGACCTTCTCAGGAAGGGGGGAATGGCATGCCCAGACAATTCACAGGCTTTGCAGATAATGCTATTTTTTCTTTAATCCCTGGATGATAACTTTAAATGCGGTTATGAGGGTGGATTTTACAAAATCCTTTTGGTCATTCAACTTTTTTTTGGAATCCACCCAGAGCACCACGCCTGCATAGGAACCCCAGATGACATCTGCCAGGGCCACCGGGTGTTCATCAATAAAAACACCCTTTTCAATTCCCTGTTTAATCACCTGGATAATAGCGCCATGGGCCTGGGCTGAATTTTGTTTGAGCTGCTGCATGATCTCATCGGACAAATTGTGCAGGGTTTCTCCGGATTGCAGGTGGAACAGGTTGATCAGAATATTGGCGTCATAGTCATACAGGTCAATGAATACATCCCTGAAGCGTTCAACCTTTTCTTCCACGCAGATATCAAGGTTCACCACCTTGTGTATCTGGATGGAAAGGTATTTGAGGATATCAATGGAAAGGGATGTATGCAGTTCTTCCTTGTTCTTGAAATACAGATAAATGGTGCCGGGACTCAGCTCCGCTTCAGAAGCGATTTCTTCCATGGTTGCGCTGTTGAACCCTTTTACGGAAAAAATTTTTCGCGCCGCATTGATAATATCCTTGCGCCGTTTCTGTTTTTCTCTTTGTTTGCGCTCAAGTATGCCCATTTTTCCCCATTATTTTATGAAGCAAATTCATTTATTGTGCTGCTGGACAGCATTTATATAAAATCTGTTTGAAAATCGCAAGGATAAAAGCAAAGCATGAAAAATTTAATCAGTTTTCTGATTTTATCCGGGCTGTTCAGCTGTTTTTTGTGCTTTTTATATTCCCATTCCCGTGTTTTTTGTTTATTATGCACAAAAAACATGTTTGGAGACATATTATGCCAAAAACAACATATTGGGCAGATGCCTACGTACAGAAAGCCTGCAAAGCAGGGGATGCGTTACAGCATATCCGGCCGGGACAGCGGGTATTTATCGGATCATCCTGCGGTGAACCCCAGCACCTGGTGGCGGAGCTGTCCAAAGCATCGGCCCGGTTTACAGATCTGGAAATTGTCCGGCTGTTGAGCATCGAGAGCGGTCCTTTGACCCTGATTGCCAACCGGTCACATTCCCAGCAGTTCAACATCCGTTCCTTTTACCTGGGATCAGCTTCTCCCACCAAAATAAAAAAAAACCAGCGGTTTATAACCCCCATCAACCTGTCCCAGATCCCCCATCTGTTCAAATCCAGGCTCATGCCGTTGAATGCAGCGCTGATCCAGGCCTCCCCGCCTGATGATTTCGGCTGGATGAGCCTGGGGGTCTCCGTGGACATCACCATGGCTGCCTGTGAATCCGCCGACATTGTGATCTGCCAGGTCAATCCCAACATGCCCAGGGTTCTGGGGAGAAGCTTTATCCATGTCAATGATGTGGACTATATTGTGGAACATGAAGAGGACCTGCTCACCATCCAACCGCTCCCGGAGCTGGAAACCGCCAATACCATTGCCAAACACATTTCCCGGCTCATTGATGACGGATCCACCATTCAGACAAGCCTGGGGGTTACCAACGATGCCACCATGGTGTGCCTGGCTGAAAAAAATGACCTGGGTGTTCATTCCCAATACATCTCAGAACCCATGATGCGCCTGTTTTCCATGGGGGTGATCACCAACAAGAAAAAAGGTTTCAACAACGGCAAACTGGTGGCAGGCAGTGCCGTGGGATCGGACCTTTTGTATGAATTCATTGATGACAACCCGTCCATTGAATTTCATCCTTCTGATTATATCAACAACCCCACCATCATCGGCCGTCACAACAAAATGATATCTTTGAATACCGCCATGTCCATTGATCTCACCGGCCAGGTGGCGGCAGACGCCCTGCCCTACAACAACTACACCGGCATCAACGGGCTTCTGGATTTCACGCGCGGTGCGGCCATGTCCCCTGGCGGAAAATCCATCCTCATGATGACCTCCACAGCAGACAACGGGCGCAGCAGCCGAATCATTTCCCAGATGTCAGATATAGCCGTGGTGGTGCCAAGGGGCGATGTGCAGTTTGTGGCAACTGAATACGGGGTGGTGAATCTGTTCGGCAAAACCCTTCAGGAACGGGCCATGGCCCTGATCAGTATCGCCCATCCGGATTTCAGGGATGAATTGTTTTCCAAGGCCAAAGAGCAGGACCTCATCGATGTGGGCCGCAAATTCAAACAGGCCATCAAAGGGGTATATCCCCTTAAATATGAGGAAACCATTGTCATCAAGGGGGTTCCCATAAACTTTCGGCCGGCGAAACCCATTGATGAACGCAGCATCCAGGAACATTACTATTCCATGAACAGAGGAGATATCATCTCCCGGTTTTTCCATGAGAAAAAAAGCTTTGTTCACAACCAGATCGAAACCACATTTGAAATTGATTATATCAATGACCTGACCATGGTGGCCACCATCGGAGAACTGGGATTTGAAAAAATCATTGCCGTGGGCGAATATTTCCGCAACACCATTATCAATATGGCAGAAATCGCTTTTTCCGTTTCCCGTGAATACCAGGGTATGGGCATTGCCAAGGTGCTCCAGGAAAAGCTGGCCACCGCTGCCTTGGAAAACGGCATCAAGGGACTGATCGCGTATACATCACCCCACAACAAGGGCATGATCCGATTGTTCAACAAGCTGCCCTATAAGGTCAATGCAGAAAAAGATGGAGACATGGTCATACTCAACTGCCTGTTTTCCGAGTCCATGGACAAAAACAAAGCCCCTGAAACCATTCCCAATATTTCTATGGTGTAAGCCAAGGTTTTACGTCCACAGATTGATGGCAGGGGGTCATCCATCATCTGTGGACCTGCTATCGCACCGTGAGCAATGCCACGGACTCGATATGGTAGGTATGGGGGAACATGTCCACCGGCTGTACCTTGTGCACCGCATACACAGAAGAAAGCAGCTCCAGGTCCCGGGCAAGGGTGGCCGGGTTGCACGAAACATAGACAATGGTGTCAGGCCGCAGCGCATTCACCTGGGCCACCACATCCTTGTGCATCCCCACCCGGGGCGGGTCGATGACAACCACATCCGGGGTCTGTTCCAGTTTTGGCAGAACCTGCCGGATATCCCCCTGCAGAAACCGGCAGTTTTCAATCTGGTTCAGCCGGGCATTTTTACGGGCATCTGCCACAGCGGCATCGATGATTTCTATGCCGGTGACCCGGGCTGCCCTGTCTGACAGCCAGATGGGAATGGTGCCGGTGCCTGAATACAGATCCAGCACTGTCTGCTCTCCTGTAAGCCCGCTGTATTGGGCGACAATATCATACAATTTTTCACAGGCCCTTGTGTTGGTCTGGAAAAAGGAATTGGCAGATATCTCAAATGCAAACCGGCCAAGGCGTTCTGTGATCACATCCCGGCCGTGGAGCAGCACCTCTTCTTTGCCCATGCTGACCCCGGATTTTGCATCTGTGATATTGTTGACAATGGAGGCAATCTTAGGAAAAGTTTGGGCCAGTTCATGGGCCAGTTCTGTTACCATTGACAGATTTTTGTCCCGGGTGACGATGTTGACCATCCACCGGTCATATGCCACGGAATGCCGGAGCATGAAAAACCGCCAGAATCCGGTGTGATGTCGCAGATGATAGGCAGGCAGGCCGGATTTTTTCACAAACTTTCTGACATGGGCCAGGATCTTGTTGCCCAGATCCGGCATGATTTCGCATTGAAGGATATCAATGACCTGATCAAAGGTGCCCGGCACATGCAGCCCGATGCCCAGATCCTTTGAAACAGTCTCATCCGCCAGCTCTTCCGGCATGAGCCAGCGTTTTGCAGAACAGGAAAACTCCATTTTGTTTCTGTATGCATACACCTGATCAGAAGGGATCACATCCAGAACCGGCACTTCGGACAACCTGCCGATATGGGCCAGAGACTGGGCAACATGCTGTTTTTTATATGCCAGCTGGGTATGGTAGGGAATCTGCTGCCATTTGCATCCCCCGCAAAACCGGCAGTACCGGCACCGGCCTTCCTGCCGCAGGGAGGAAGGGGTGATGATGTTGATTAATTTGCCTTCTGCCCAGGATTTCTTCTTTTTGGTGATCTTGACAAGCACGGTGTCACCGGGAACGCACCGGTCCACAAACACAGGAAATCCATCCGGTTTTGCCAGGCCTTTGCCGCCATAGGCAAGGTCGATGATGTCAAGTTCACAGGTTTTTCGCTTTTTTATGGTCATCTGTATCCATCTGTTCTTTTTTTATTATAGTTACGCAACTGGTACCTTCTGCTTATATGGGTGCAACAGGGAAATTGGCATGTAGATATAGCGCCACATATTTTTCCAAGCCCCCTGTGGGTGCTGTATGACAGGACCGTCAGATGCCAATCTCGGGCCGGTCATACAGCACCCACAGGGGGCGGGTATCAAGCAGCTGAACAGAATGTGGCCACATGAGATTGCCCTGATGGGTGCAATTCAAACTTGATATTATAGAAATTTGGTGGCATAAAAACAAGATGCAAAGCAAATATCCAGTTCTGAAAACCAATTTTACAGTGGACGGCCTCACCCTGACAGGGGAACTGTTTTTGCCGGACACAGACTGCCCTCCCCTGGTGGTGGGGTCCCACGGTCTGGAAGGCAGTCGGCACTCAGCCAAACAAATGGTATTGTCCCGACTGCTGCCGGAAAACGGCATGGCATTTTTCAGATTCGATCACCGGGGATGCGGGGACAGCCAGGGCAATTTTGTTTCAGATACCTCCCTTGCCACACGCACAAAAGACGTTGTGGCAGCAGTGAGACATGTTCTGGATATGCAAATGACATCGCCCGACTTAGGGGTGTTTGGCTCATCCATGGGAGGGGCTGCCTGCATCAATGCCTGGCAGACCCTGGAAAAAACAGATGCCCATGTCTGCGGCGGGGTTCTGTGTGCCGCACCGGTAAAAAGCCGGACCATTCACAACATCCCTACCCGGGCCAATGCCACCCGGCCTGCCCTGCCCCTGGATTTTTTCAAAGAAAACCTGCTGTTTGACCTAACAGAACAGGCCGCAACCCTTCACCATGTATTGATTTTCCACGGAGATGCCGACCAGGTGGTGCCGGTATCCAATGCCCATACCCTTTTTGACAGAATGCAGCCCCCCAGAAAATGCATCATACAAAAAGGCGGCGACCACCAGATGTCATCTGAAGATCATCAGGCTGAATTTGAAACCCTTGCCCTGGCCTGGTATAAAAAGATATTTGCCCTTTCTGTATCTTAAAACTGCACAGACCTGCCCGGTTGCAAAACGGTCTTTGTTTTTTATACGTGAGCGTCTCACCCCTCACCATTCTCTTCTGCCAGTTGCCTGCGCAAAACCTCCAGGGCCATGGCTGCAAAGATCTTCTTGTTCCTGCTTCTGTCGTCAAATGTAAAATGATACTGCCAGGTATCTGCCACCCCGGGACCTGCCAGGCCGATACACACGGTTCCCACTTCTTTCCGGGTAGGGCCGCCGCCGGGCCCGGCAATGCCGGTGGTGGAAACCGCCCAGTCCGATCCAGATACCTGTCTTGCCCCTTGTGCCATTTCCAGGGCCGTGTTTTCATGGACTGCCCCGAAGGATGCCAGGGTTTCGGGGGCGACCCCCAGCACCTTTATCTTGGCTGTGTTGGCATAGGTGACAGCAGACAAAAGAAAATAATCTGAACTGCCGGGCACCTCGGTGATCAAATGGGAAATCAGGCCCCCGGTGCACGATTCTGCAACCGCCAGGGTCTGGTTTTGCTGTTTCAACAGCCTTCCCACCTCAGCTTCCAGAGACAGACCGGTCAGAGACACCACTTTTTTCCCCAGCTGCCGGACAACCCAACGCCCGGCTTTTTCAAAATATGTCCGGGGATCATTTTTTTCAGTGTCCATGGCTTCTTCAGCCTGGATGGTGCTGTCACGCTGGATGCTGCTGTCAAAAAATTTCTCGTTTTCAGGACAAAATCCGGTGGAGTCAAAAACCAGTTTCACCTCAATGGTGGGAAAACTGGCCCGAAAACCCAGACGGATACGGGGAAACAGGCTGTTAAATTCCTGAAGCAATGTCCCCACCCGGGATTCAGGCAGCCCGAAAATGGTCAGCCGCCGGATTTGCAGGGTCGGAGTCAGGCTAAATACCTTTGTAATATGGGGCACCACCTGTGTTTCCATCATCTGCTTCATCTCCGAGGGCACCCCGGGCATGCAGAAAAACAGGCATTGGTTCAACTGGAAGAAAAACCCCGGTGCTGTGCCGCAGGTATTTTCCAGAACACCTGCTGCTGCCGGCAGCATGGCCTGTTTTTCATTTTCAGGTGTCAGTACAAATCCCCGGCGGTCAAAATATGTCTTCATGGTCTCATATGCCTGAGGATGCATTTTCAGGGGCTGGTCAGCCGCCCTGGCACAGGCCTGGGCGGTAATATCATCGCTGGTGGGACCTAAGCCCCCTGTAACCAGGCAGATACCGGCCCGCAAAGAAATTTTCAAAACGGTTTCTTTCACAGCCTCGATATCGTCTCCTCTGGCAGTGATCTGGGAAACCACAATGCCCAGCTGCTTGAGCCGATCACATAAATACGCGCTGTTGGTATCAACCAGATCGCCCAGCATTACTTCATCGCCGGTGGACAGTATTTCAGCAATCATGTTTCATATCCTTTTGCAGGTTTTGATTGAAAAACATGGCGTGGTTGGAGGAAAAAAAAGCAGGGTTTTTACGGAATCGTGATCCGATTGCCAGCTGTTTTTTAAAGGTTTTGTCCAGAAACTGTTTGACCTGTCTTCTGTCCCACCCCTTTGGGTGGACAAAATTCAGATACAAAGAAAGATCGCCATGGTAAAATTCACTTGTTTCAAGGTGTTGTGCATCTTCACTGTATTTTGGCAGATTGAAGACCGCCAGATTCAGATAATCGATATATGCCTGGTGGTCCCGGGTGAAATCAAGGGTTTTTTGGGCAGATGTCGCATCTTCAAAAATGGTGCCGAACAAGAGGTATACATAGGTAAAAATGCCTGCCTGGTTGAGATTTTTTAAAATCTTAGCTGCCATATCCAGGTCAGTGCCTTTGTGCATGTTGTCCAGCACAGACTGGTCCCCGGATTCCAGGCCCAGCTTGAGCATGCCGCAGCCGCTGCGTTTGAGGCGATGACAAAAATCCAGGTCTGCCAGGTCTTTTTCAAACCGCACAAACCCGTACCAGGAAAAGGGAATTTCCATTTCAGATTCTGCCAGTGCCCGCAAAAAAGCCGGGGTCATGGCATTGTCGATAAAATGTATGGTGCCTGGTGTAAACCGCTGGTACAGGGCCATGATATCTGCCAGTATCCGGGATGGCCGTCTGGAACTGTAGCCACGGGTTTCCGCTTTTTCCGGACAGAACCGGCATTTGCGCCAGTAACACCCGATGGTTCCCCGGAAAGGCAGTATCCTGGCCGGTGCAAAATAGGTGTTTTGCACTGCAAATCCGTAATCCGGGACATAATGGCGTGTGGTCGTACCCGGCTTTCCCAGAAGGTCCAGCAGCGGGATCTCTCCTTCTCCCGATATGGTGTTGTCGATGAGCCCGGAAAAAGGATTACCGAACTCCGGCCGGCTCATCCAGGAAGAAATCAGGCCCCCGCCCAAGACAATTTTTTTGTGTGCAAAATTGTGACGAATCCAGCCGGCCAGAGCAAAACCCACAAGGGCCTGGTTGAGATAGCACAAAGAGATCCCCACCCAGGCGGATTCCCATTGGGCAAGAACCGGCCTGAGTTTTTCTTCAAAATAGGGGTAAAACGGGTTGGTCTGGTGGGTCTCTGCACTTTTGAGCAGATCCCTGCTGTGCACGCCGGACAGTTTTTCGTCTGAATAATCACTGAGGGTCACCTTGAACCGGGTCTGGTCAACAGCCAGAGACAGCAGTTTATTCAAATCATACACCCGCTGGTGGTAGCGGTCTTCATTGGCATACAGATCCGGGTTCTGCAGGTCGGATAGGATAGCATCCCGGTTTTTGAGGGCCCTGGCTGACCAGGAATCTGTGGGTGTCAGATTTTTCTGGATCAAAAACAACAATCCGCCAATACTGGCATCCACCACCTGGCAGGCAAAACCATTTTCTGCCAATGCCCCGGCAAGATAGGCCACCCCTGCCGGTGGCTCGCAGGGTTTTGTCACCGGCGGAAACAATAATAACATCAGGCTGCATCCCTTTTTACAACATTTATCAGGCCATGGTTGTATCATATTTGTATCCAATTGCACAAAAAAATTCCACCCCGGGCAGGGTAATCGCACCTAGATACAGGGTCACATATGTTGACCTATCCCCCTGAGGGTGCCGATACAGGACTGTCAGATATCAATATCGGGCCGGTCACACCGATACCCTCAGAGGGCGGGTATCAAGCAGCTGAACAGGATGTGGTTAAAAGCGATGGCCTTGCCACCCCTTTTCTGCAGGATGAGAAACCGTGTGGCATACCACAATCTCTGGGGGAAAACGCTGATGAGATCAAAAAAAAGGTTGTTCGGTCAATCAGCGGTCCGTGCCACAAGAATAATCCCCAAGGCCGCTGCCAGCCCCATGGAAGCAAAGGTGATGCCCCAGGAAAAAACGGTGTGTCCCCCGCCGGAAAGATCCAGGACCCACCCTGCCGCAATGGTGCCTAAGGCCGCGGCCCCGAATCCGCCCAAAGACTGCAGGGCCATGGTGGCGCCCCGCAGTTCCGGCTGTGCAGCAGTGATGACCCCTGCATGGATGGCAGCGGAATCCCCCTGGAAAAAAATGGTGTACACAATGCACAGCACCGCCACCCAGGCAGGTTCCATTCCGGAACAGAACCCGATGGTCATGGAGATCAGGCAGGAAATCCCCATGATCAGCATCACCATGGTTTTGCGGGGGAACCGCACCGCCAGTTCAGCCCCGGCAATGCTGGCCAGCATGCCGGCGATACCGGCCACAGCCATGACCGTGGTCGGGATCAGCAGATTTTCGGAACCGGGATGCAGGGACAGGTTGAAGGCCATGAACGCCACCAGCCAGGCCCGGGCCGCAAACATCTCCCAGGTGTGGCACATATAGGCCAGGATATAGGCCCGGGCATTGCGGTTCTGCCACACCGGACGGAAATCCAGGATATGACGGTGGGCAAAGGCGGCTGAATGGGGTAAAGGTACCGGTTTCAATACTGCGGCCGCCAGCACCAGGGCCAGACCGGATCCGGCAGCAGCCGCAGCAAAGGCGGTTTCCCATCCCCGCCAGTGGAAGAGTTTGCCGGTGACAAAAAATGATCCGCTCATGCCCAGACCGAAGCAGGCGGTGTAAAAAGCGATGCCCCGGGGCTGGGCAGACAGGGCCAATCGGTCCATGAGGGCCTTGAGACCGGGAACAAAGGTGCCGGCCAGGGAAATACCGCACATGGCCCTGAACAGGAGCGCGGACCAGAACCCGCCGGCCAGGAACGCAAATCCAAGGTTGGACAGGATGCCGATGGCACAGCCGGCCAGGTAGATCCGACGGGCATCCATCCGGTCGGTGAGGCTGGTGAGCAGCGGCACCGCCACTGTGTATCCGATAAAATAGATCCCGTTGATCCACCCGGCCTGGTTGCCGGACAACTCCCAGATCTGCATGAAATGGGGCAGCAGTGCAGGAAAGGCAAACACCCCCAGCATGCCGGCCACCTCGGCCACACACAGGCACACCACCGGCACCACCGGGTGTGTGAACTTGCCGGCAGGCGGTTGGTGTATCTTTTTTTCTGTCTGTAAATGTGTCATGGTCATTATTTTGTCCCGGCCCAGTTTCTACTCTGCAATGAATCTTGTCAAACATAAAATTTGCGGGTACTTTTTTCGTCAAGGCTTGAACGGCTAAGTGTTATATCTTGACCAACCTGGTCTGAATGGATATACTTGGTCTAAGATGTTGAAACAAATAGAAGGGAAAACAGATGATTATCAATGTGTCTGAAGCCAAAACCCAGTTATCAAAGCTGATTGACATGGCATATCATGGAGAAAAAATCATCATTGCCAAAAACAATCTCCCGCTGGTGGAATTGATTGCGTATAAACCAAAAACCAAACGAAAACTGGGGTTGCTCAAGGGCCGGATCCATATTCCTGACAATTTCCTGGATGAAGATGAAGAAATAAATGCCCTTTTTTACGGTGATGTCTGATGAAAATACTCGTGGATACCCATATCTTTTTGTGGATGCTGTCCTGCCCTGAAAAACTGGATAAAAAAAGACTGTATGAACTTGAGTTTCCAGGCAACGAGGTGTTTTTAAGTGCCATCAGTATCGCGGAGCTTGTGATAAAATCATTGATTGGCAAACTCAGCATTGATTTTGATCCTCTGGAGATGGCACGGGGAATGCAGGTCGAAATATTAGATTTTTCAGGCACTCATGCAATGAAACTGGCCCAGTTACCTTTGCAC
This sequence comes from Desulfotignum sp., assembly GCA_011389715.1. Lineage (GTDB taxonomy): Bacteria > Desulfobacterota > Desulfobacteria > Desulfobacterales > Desulfobacteraceae > Desulfotignum. The sequence continues at coordinate 13,719 of JAABTU010000493.1, read as the reverse complement.
CACAAAGACCCGTTTGATCGCATGATCATTGCCCAGGCTGTTTCCGACAGGCTGAACCTGATGTCTGATGATTCAAAATTTTTACACTATAACTGCCCGATACTATAGCAGTGCACAAGGAAACCCCATAGACGGTGTCACATCTGAAAACGTATCAAAAACATATTCTGTTGTGTTCTTTGCTGCTTTTTCCGGAGGACCGTCAGATGCCAATCTCAGGCCGGTCACACCGCTACCCGCAGGAGGCGGGTATCAAGCAGCTGAACAGAATATGGTTACATGGGGTGACCCTGTCAACCAGAGAGGAATTGCTTGTAAAAAATGTGCTGAAAGGATATGGTATGGTAGATTGCAAATAAAACCATGTTCAAAAAGGCGACCCACATGAAAATGTCAGTCATTTATTTGCTCATCGCCCTGCTGGTGCCATGTCTTGCAAAGGCAGACACATCCTCCATCGGAACAATAAAAACCACCAAGGGTGATGTCACCGTTGTCCGCAACGCTGCCCGAACGCCTGCCCATGTCGGTGACCGGCTTTATCCAGAGGACATTCTGCAGACCGGAACAAACAGTTCTACAGGCATTGTTTTTGAAGACAATACAGTGTTATCACTGGGTCCTGACACCGAAATCATCATCAGTGATTATGTGTTTGCACCTGAAAAAGGACTATTCTCCATGATCATCCAAATGGTCAAAGGCACAGCATCCTATCTTTCAGGCATCATCGGACAACAGTCGCCTGAAACGGTTGAATTTCATACACCGGATGCAACCATCGGTATTCGCGGCACCCAATTTCTCGTCAAGGTGGGAATATGAAAAAAACCATCTTTCTGTTCATCAGTTCAGCTCTTTTACTGGTAGTCAGTGCCTGTGGGACCAAAAGCACCGTGGTCCTGGTCCCGGATCCTGACGGACGGATCGGAAAACTTACGGTAACAAACCAGGGCGGGACACAGACTATAGAGGAAGCCAATCAGTCGGTACAAATAAAAAACAAGAAAACAGCCCCCGGAACCCCGGAAAAACTCAGTCACGATGAAATCGCTGCCGTATTTTCAGATGCATTGGCTGCCCAACCCCTGCCTCCGGCAAAATTTACCCTCTATTTTCTGCCGGATTCAAATCTGTTGACCCAAGAATCGGAAAAGCTTCTCCCCCAGATCATTCAGTCCATTCTGAAGCGCAAATCGAGTGATATTGTCATATCGGGCCATACCGACACGGTGGGCAAAAAAGCGTATAATTACCGGCTTTCCCTGGACCGGGCTAAAACCATGTTTAATATTCTGGTTGCCAACGGAGCGGTCCCGGATGACATCAGGGTCACCTCCCATGGGGAAGGAAATTTGCTTATCAAAACACCGGATGATGTCGCAGAACCCAAAAACCGGCGGGTGGAAGTTGTCATAAGATAACTTGCCTCGTAATGCGTTGTTGAGAATGATTATGGCACGGATACTGAAGGAATTTACCGCTGTCAGGAAATACAGGCATTCACATATCATTGTCTCGGGCGTGTTATCCACCCTCTTTTTTGCCGGTCTTTTTTTCATCCAGCCCGCCCTGCTGAAATCTTTGGATGTAATGAATTATGATGGACTCCTTAAAAACTTTCCGGACAATTCAGCAGACAGCAGCATTGTCATTATCGATATCGATGAAAAAAGCCTGAATCAATATGGACAATGGCCCTGGCCCCGGTACAGAACTGCAGAACTGTTGAACGCGATTGCGGCTTTAGCTCCTGCAACCGTCGGCATTGACATTATTTTTTCCGAACCTGACAGAACCTCTGTCAACCATATACGCAAGGATCTGAAAACAGCCTGGAATCTCGATCTTTCCATTGACGGGCTGCCCGAAAAACTGGCTGACAATGATCAGATATTTTCAGACACACTGGCCAGGGGGCCTTTTGTTTTAGGCAATTCATTTCATTTCAACAGGCTTGAAAAAACCTCGGATTCCTGCATTCTCCACCCGGTCAAAGTTTCACTGGCACACCAGGCAGATACGGAACCAAACGTTACCGGGATATTCCAAAGCACAGGAATTTTGTGCAATCTGCCGGTTTTTTCAAAACAGGTGACCGCTTCAGGGTTCTGCAATTTCAGCCCCGACAATAACGGTGTTCTGAGGCGAATTCCCTTGATTATCGCGCATGACAATAGCATTTATGCCGGTTTGGCTTTTGCCACTGTTCTGAACGCCCAAAAAACAGATCATCTGGTTTTAAAAACAGCGGACAATACATTGCAGTCCATACACAACAAAGAGGTGACAATTCCGGTCGATGCCAGAGGCTGTTTGCTGATCAAGTACCGGGGGCCAAAAAGGCAGTATCAATATATTTCTGCCGCAGATATCATGGCAGGCCATACTCCGGCTGAACAGATACGGGAAAAAACCGTGTTTGTCGGCACTACGGCGGCCGGACTGAAAGAATCCTTAACCACACCGTTTGATCCGACATTTCCCGGAATCGAGGTGCATGCAACCATTGCCGACAACCTTAAAGCAGGCGATTTTATCTGGGTGCCACACTGGTCCAAGGGCTTGGTTCTGTTATCTGTTCTGGCTCTGGGCGGATTACTGACGCTGGTTGTCGCCTTCACCGGGACCCCTGCCGGAATTACAGCTGCACTGGCGGCAATTGCCGGTCTGTGGCTGGCCACCCGGCAGATTTTTTTCCATACCGGAATGTTTATTGAAACAGCATTTCCCATGGCATCAACCACTGGTATTTTTATATTTTTGACTTTTGTCAAATACCGGGAAGCCCGCAGACAGTCGCAAACAAAACACAAAGAAGCACAAAATGCAGTTGACTTTGAACGGCGGCAACTGCTGTCCATTTTGGACAACCTTAACCAGCTGGTCTATGTTGCCGATCCGTTCTCATATGAGATTCTCTTTGCCAACCAGCGTCTCAAGGATCTGCTGGGAAAAGATCCAACCGGCGGATACTGCCACAAGGAACTTCAGGGGTTTGATGCGCCTTGCGAATTCTGTACCAATCCCATTATTTTGAACAACAATGAACAGTCCCACATGTGGGAGCATTTCAATCAGAAGCTGAAAATCGATCTGTCCATTGTGAATCAAATCATCCAGTGGCCTGACGGCAGAAAGGTGCGTATCGAATTTGCCGAAGACATCAGTGAACAAAAACAGGCGCAAAACGAGCAGGCCAGATTGCAAACCCATCTGAATCAGGTACAAAAAATGGAAGCAGTGGGAACGCTTGCCGGAGGGGTAGCCCATGATTTCAACAATATGCTGGGAGCCATCATGGGATATGCCGAACTTACCATTGCCGACATGGACCCGGCAGACCCATCCCGCAAAAGAATATACAAAATTCTTGAAACAGCCCAGCGATCCGCCAATCTCACCCGGCAGTTACTGACATTTGCCCGCAAAGAGACGGTGGTGCCCGTTGTGTTCGATCTTAACAAATCAATTGCCTCACTGCTTAAAATGATACGGCGGCTCATCGGTGAAAACATAGAGCTGGTCTGGGAACCAGCAAATGAATCATGTCCCGTTAAAATTGACCCATCCCAGTTCGATCAAATCATTCTCAACTTATGCGTCAATGCCAAAGACGCTATTGCAAAAAAATCGGGCCGAATCGTCATTGAAACTGACATCATCCATTCAGACGGCTTATCACATGAATCAGTTTCTGAACTCCCGCCCGGCCGTTATATCCAGCTTGCCGTCAGTGACAATGGATCTGGAATGGACAAGGAAACCCTGGCCCATATCTTTGAACCGTTTTTTACCACAAAAGGCATCGGATACGGAACTGGAATGGGGTTATCCACTGTTTACGGCATAGTCAAGCAACATGACGGCATGATAAACGTATCCAGCGAATCCGGTACTGGAACGACCTTCACACTGCTTTTTCCTATGGACACATCCAAATTGAAAAACGCGTCGAACCCGCACATTGAAACCATACCCAAAAGCTGCGGGGAAACCATTCTCATCATAGAAGATGACACGCCTCTTCTGAAAATGGGTGTTTTGATGCTCAAGCAGCTTGACTACAATGTGTTGTCTGCCGACACTCCCAGCGAAGCAATCCGCCTGACCAAGGAATTCGGCAGTGATATTCACATGTTCATAACAGATGTGGTCATGCCGGAGTTGAACGGCCGGGACCTGGCTGACCGTCTTATGGCGGTTCGGCCCGGAATAAAATATCTTTTCATGTCCGGATATACAGCTGATGTAATTGCCCACCAGGGGGTCCTGGACGAGAACGTCAATTTTATCCAAAAACCGTTTACACTCAGAGATCTGGCTGCCAGTATCCGCAAGGTACTCGATGCATCCAACCCGAAATAAAGCAGTCACCGCCAAGGCATTTTTCACACCACGGCATAGGATCCCAGGTACCAGGTGGCAATCCCGAAATAGATAACAACCCCGCCGACATCTGCCACAGATGTTACCAGAGGTGCGCTGGCGGTTGCCGGATCCAGTTTTAAACGGATGAGCAGAAACGGCAGGGACATCCCCAGAAGGCTGCCGAAAACCACCACACATACCATGGCCAGGGCCACGATCACGGCCACATCGACACCCCCCCGGAAAATACCGATAACAGATACGGCAATTCCCATGCACAACCCGATACACAAGGCAATGGCGACCTCTTTTCCCACCAGGCGGAACCAGTCTTTCATCATGACATCCCCGATGGCCAGGGCGCGTACCATCAGGGTTGCGGACTGGGCACCGGCATTGCCGCCGCTGCCGATGAGCAGGGGAAGAAAGAAAACCAGGGCCACTGTTGCCTGAATGGTGTCTTCATAATAGGCGATGCCTGCCCCGGAAAAAATGTTCATGAAAACCAGGGCCAAAAGCCAGGGCAGCCGTTTTTGAATCAGCAGCCAGGGACTGGCATCCCGCAGCCCGATATCCACTAAGTCTTCAGGCCCTGCCCCTGAACTGATGGAACCCATCCGGTGAAAGTCTTCAGTGGCCTCTTCTTCAATAACATCATGGACATCGTCAAAGGTGATAATCCCTACAAGGGCATCGTTGCCATTGGTGACCGGCATGGCCAGAAGATCGTATTTGGCCATCATCCGGGCCACCTCTTCCTGGTCATCGTGGACATTGGCATGAACGGGATCACGGCGCATGATTTTTGAAATTTTCACGGTTGGCCTGGCCAGGATAAGCTCCCGCAGGGAAACCAGCCCCAGCAGCCGCCGCCGGGAATCGATGACATAAGAATAATAGATGGTTTCCTTGTCAGGGGCTTCCAGACGGAGCTTGTCAATGGCCTGGCGGGCGGTGAGATCGGGTGAAAGGGTTGCGTATTCGCTGGTCATCAAAGCCCCGGCAGTATCCTCTTCATAGGAACTGAGCCTGCGGATATCCTCGCGCTCGGTTTTGGCCAGCAGGCGCAGGAGGATTTCGCTGCTCTCCTCGGGCATGGACTGCAGCAGGTCCACCCTGTCATCAGAGGACATCCTGGTGATTACCAGGGCCAGCACATCGTTGGAAAGCTCTCTGGCAATCTCCCGCTGGTCGTCATAATCCATGTGCACCAGTACATCAGCACAACAGGCCGGTGTCATGCGTGAAAACACCGACACCAGCATCTCAATATCGTCAATTTCAGACAACCGGGCAGCAAAATCAGCAGGATGTTCGGTTTCACACAATGCGGCAAGCACCTGTTCATCTATGTGGTCAGGTGCATCGCCCTGTCCGGGCACAAAAAGATTATCCGGCAATTTAAGGGATTGGTTCACGGCCCTGCCTCCTTGTATATATAGCCCGCCAAAAAGACAGGCAGGCCGGAGGTGCTGGCCTTGAAAAGTGAAATCAAAGCATAGGGGTTTTACACCGGAATGCCGTGTTTTCCATACCTGTCGTTAACAGCGGGGTTGCATGAAAATGTTGTTTTCCACCAAAAATTACAGACATCGATAAGTGGGGACTACCACCTTCGTCATCCATTTTCATATCCTCATCATAAAGCAGTTAACATCGGGTTTGCACATGATTGTCATGCAGTTTATTTCCATTACACAAAATCAAATAATAATACATTCAATGCTGTTATCTGTCAAACAAAAATCGCGGACAACCTGTCATCTTTTGGCAATAAAAACCGCGCGCACAGGCCCTGGATACCCTTCAACGGTTTTTTGCGGATCACAGGGATCCAGAAAATCCACCAGAGATTCGGTCTGAATCCAGTCGGTCTTTCGCTGTTCAGCAGCAGTCGTGGGGGTGACATCCACACACCGGACATCCTGGAACCCGGCCCGCAGCAGCCAGGATTCCATTGCCTGAAGATCGGGAATAAAATATACATTGCGCATCTTGGCATACCGGTTTCTGGGAAACAGGCACAGGTTTTTCCGTCCCTCCAGCACCAGGTTTTCCAGGACGATATACCCGGAAGGCATCAGGGTTTTATGAATATCTTTGAGCATGTCCACCGGAGATTTGCGGTGGTAGAGAATGCCCATACAAAATACCAGATCAAAATGCCCATCCATCCCGGGCAGGTCTTCATGGGCCGCCGGCAGGCAGAATATGTTTTTCTGGTCCACAAATTTCTGGACAGCCAGGTACTGGCAATAAAACGCACTCTGGGGTTCCAGTCCAAGGACAAACAACGGATTTTTTGCTGCCATGCGGAACATGTAGTACCCGTTGCTGGACCCGATATCCAGGATCCGCATGCCTGTCAGATCCGGCAGATGGGGGGCCACACGGTCCCATTTCATGTCTGACCGCCATTCAGCATCCACATGGATGCCAAACAAGTCAAAAGGCCCTTTGCGCCAGGGTGCCAGCTGCAAAAGCCTTGCTTTGAGAAACCGCCTGTCCTGATGTGAGATGTCTGATGGGATTCCGGCCCTGACAGCCGGGGCATCAATATTTTTTTCAGAGGGCACAAAATCAGGGATCTGGCTGACGATATTCTGGTACCGCAGAAAATTGCCCCCGGCATGGTCCAGAAACCGCCTTTTTTCTCTGACCAGGTCAGCCAGGGATTTATAAAGAGTAGCCGGCAAAAATTGTTTGTTCTGTGATAAAAATGTTTCCATACCAGGATGTGCTGTCTTTGTACAGCTCCTTATTTTTTGGCAGCAAATGCCTTGTCACAGGGTGATTTCACAGCTATTATGCTGCTGAAGTTAAACCATTTGAGCAAGACATCCACAAAAGAAAATCCGGCCTGTTCCAGGCGCCTGAAATGGGCTTCCAGGGTATCAGGCACCAGCACCTTTTCCAGGGCATCCCGTTTCTGGCTGATTTCCAGATCTGAATATCCGTTTTCCCGCTTGAACTGCCGGTAAACGTCCTGCTCAAGGGCATTGCCGAATGCATCAGGATGGACGGTTTTCTCCATGAGCAGCACAATACCCCCGGGCAGCAGCCCGGAAAATATCCGGCAGATGAGCCCATCCCGCCGGGCAGCATCCAAAAACTGCAGGGTCAGGTTCACCACCACCACTGATGCGTTCTCAATTTTGATATCTTCCATGGATCCGCACACCAGATGGATTGCACCGCCAGGACGGAATTGTGGCAGCCGCTGCCGATACTTTTCCAGCATGGGCCAGGAACTGTCCACCCCCACCATGGTAAATGCCTGGTGCTGGAACTGCTCACAGATCAGCTGTCCCAGGTTGCCGTGGGAGCAGCCCAGATCATACATGCGGGTGCCTGCCTGATAAAACCGGCAGGCCAGCCGGGTCTGGCGGTATATGCTTTCTTTGTACAGGGGAACCGACCGCACCAGCATATCGTCAAACACTTTGGCCACCTTTCGGTTAAAGGCAAAAGGTTTGATCCGGTGCTGTTTTCTGGCAAATACCCTGTCACGTTCCATGAAATTTTTTCCTTTATAAATTTTGCACAAATCTTATATCTGATTTGGCCGGATAGTGCAAGGTGCCTGTTCTGTCTGCCTTTCATTAGCCCTTGACTATCTTTGTTTCATAATGGTATCTACGTAAACAAATGGTTTAAACCCCGCAGGAGGCATTACATGGAAATACTGGGCATTGATGTTGGTTTTGGATTTACAAAAGCCTATAACGGCAAGAACTCCGTTATTTTTAAATCCCTTATGGGGGATGCAGCCGATATCCAGTTTCAATCTTCTCTGGGAGATACCTCTTCTACCGCAAAACTGCATATCACCCTTGAAGACAAAGCCTATTTTCTCGGGTCCTATGCGGAACAGCAATCCAATATCCCGGAATTTACACTGGACCAGGAAAAACTGGTGGAAAATTATGTCAAAATTTTTGCCATTGCCGCAGCAGGCATCTGTACTGACACAACCGGTCCCGTAAATGTGGTCACAGGGCTGCCTGTGGGGTATCTGCGCCGGGATTCCAAACGGCTCAAGGAGATGATTCAGGGGGTGCATGAAATCACCTATCACAACCAGAGCGGTGCAGATGTTACCCGGCGCATACATATTGACAAAATCCATGTTATCCCCCAACCCATCGGTTCTATTTTCAACCTGATTTTTGATGAATACGGCAAGATCAAAAACAAAGAACTGGCTGTCCAGAAACTGGGGGTGGTGGATATTGGATTTAAAACCACCGATTTTTCTATTTTCGACCATCTCCAGTATGTTGAACGTGGATCTTCCACCATGGAAACAGGAATTTCCAAATGCTTTTCCGCCGTGGCCAACAAATTGCGCCAGGAAAGCAATATCAGTATCGAACTCTACCGGATTTTCAAGTTCATGGAATCCGGCATGATCAAGATCCGGGGCAAAGAGTACAATATAACCAACCTGAAAAAACGGGTATATACCCATGCAGCAGCCGCCATTGCCGCAGACCTGAACCGGTTATGGGAAAATGACTGGGATATTGACTCCATTATCCTGTCCGGCGGTGGCAGCATTGAACTGGCTGATTACCTGATTCCCAATATTGAAGGAAATGTGATCCCCATCCCCAGAGACATTGATGCCAGGTTCAACAATGTACAAGGATACTGCAAGTTCGGACAATACAAATGGCATGCAGCAAAAAAAACACCCCAAAAAGCGGATAACCAAGGGCCCCCTCCCGCAAAAAACCACAATGAGAAGGACAATGAAACACCAGCATCCCCCCAGACTGATTCTGATACGGAAAGGGCAGACAAATCCGGCAAAGGCCTTTCCTGGCTCCGCCGGTAACCCTGGAAAGAAAACATGACCCCCCAGGATATGACCCGGCTTTTGTCCCTGCTGGCAGACGGCCGTGTCAGCGTGGCAGAAGCACAAAAACAGCTCACCTGCCCGGCGTTTGAATCCATCGGATTTGCCAGCATCGACCATCACCGGACCCTGAGAAAAGGGTTCCCGGAAGTTATCTTCGGTCAGGGAAAAACCCGGGAACAGATTATCGGAATCCTGGAAAAAATGGAACCCAGAGAAAACATCATTCTTGTCACCCGCATCGATCCGTCCACGGCAGCCGCTGTGCTTGCGCGGTTTGCATCGGCCCGGTACCATGCAGATGCCAGACTGCTGTGCATCCAGAAAAAAGCGCCTGAAATAACCGGAATCGGAACCGTTCTCATCATATCTGCCGGCACCTCGGATATCCCTGTGGCACAAGAAGCAGCCCTGACAGCCCGGGCCATGGGCAACCGGGTGGAAACCCTGTTTGATGTGGGGGTTGCAGGTATTCACCGCCTTTTTGCCCACCAGCAGATGATCCTGGATGCCAGTGTGATCATTGTGGCTGCCGGCATGGAAGGGGCCCTGCCCTCGGTGGTTGGGGGGATGGTGGGCGCCCCTGTCATTGCCGTTCCCACCAGTATCGGATACGGCACAAGCTTCGGGGGGATGACCGCACTTTTGGGCATGCTTAATTCATGTGCATCCAATATCGCAGTGGTAAATATTGACAACGGATTCGGGGCCGGATATATGGCATCTGCCATCAACCATGTGGCCCGGAAAAACGCCTGAAATCAAAGTACCGGTTCAAAGCTTTTTTCTCATGCCCTGGGCATCCCTGTTTTCCGGATCCAGGCGAAGAATCTGGGCCAGGCATTCATCAGCCGCAAGGATGCGGTTGTTGCGCCAGTGAATTTTGGCGATTTCCATCTTGGCCCCTATATGTCCTTTTTCCAGGGAATCCGCTGTTTTAAAATATTCCAGGGCAGTTTCCATATCCATGGTATCACGGTGGACTATGCCGGCCTTGAATGCCATCTGGCTGTTATAGGGGTTGTCCCTGAGAAGATCGGCCATTTTTTCTTTGGCAAATTCAAATTCTTTGTATGCAATGCAGATATCAATAATATTGTCTTTAACGTGTAACGCCTTGCCGGACCGGACAAATATTTTTGAAAAAATATCCAGGGCCTCTTGGGAAAATCCCTGGCCCAGCAGTTTTCTGCCCAGATCCAGTCCGTTTTCGAAATACCGGTCGCTTAAAGCCAGAATCTCCAGATAGAGGGAAGCAGCTTTTTGGTACTGTTTTTTTGTCAGGTAATATTCGGCCAGTCTGATCCGGGATGCTGTATCCTGGCGGTTGATAGCGATGGCCTTCTGAAGGCATTTTTCTCCGATCCCGAATTTGCCCAGCTTAAAATGGAGCAGTCCCATTTTTCGTAATATTCTGGATGCAGACGGTTTATGGACCAATGCCAGCCGAATCTGCTCAATGGCCTTTTCCAGATTCCCGGCTTCTTCATATTCCCTGGCAGTCTGCAGATACCGGGTCGTGGGGTCCGGGTTATTGGTATTTTCCACCACCTGCCGGATTTTCTGATCCAGTGCCGCCAGGGTCAGGGGTTTGAGCAGATAGGCATCAATTTCAATTTCCGCCACCTCAGACACAATATCTCTTTCATTTTCCGCAGTCACCATGATCACGGGCATATCCCTGAGATTATTATCACTTCTCAGGTGGTTGAGCATTTCAGAACCGTTCATCACCGGCATGTTCCAGTCAATGATAGCCAGATCACAGGGGGTCTGCCTGAGAATGGCAAGTCCTTGCTTTCCATTTTCCGCAAACAGCAGATCCTTTCCGATATTCAGGCTGCGCAGCATTTTTCTGATGGTCAGGCGCATGCTTTTCATATCATCCACCACCAGGACAGACATGGTGTCAAGTGCAATCATTGGGCAGAATCTCCTGCAAACAGTTCATATTCTTTATAAATTTCATCATACCTCTTTTGAAGTCCAATCCTGTCTTTTTTCGCTGCATCCTGTTCCAGACTTAGGGCAAGGTCTTTTAATCGGTCTGCATTGACATTGGCAGCTGACCCTTTCAGGGCATGGGCACAGGAACTAACTGCCTGGATATCCAACTTTTCAACAGCATCTGCCAGGTCAGACAACAGGTCCGGAGTCTCCTGGAAAAAGGATGCCAGAATCTCCTGGATCATGTCACCATCATGGCCGAACCTTTCCCATAACTGCTCTTTGTTAAAACGCATACTGTCTTCAACCGGCTGCCCGGGATCAGGATCTGGTTCAGCTGTTTTATCCGGATCAGCATCTGAATCTGCAAAAAGATAGAGAAAAATTTTTTTGGCCAGCACATCCGGCTGCACAGGCTTGGTGATAAAGTCGTCCATGCCTGCGTCAAAACATTTTTTGCGGTCCTGCTCAAATGCATTGCCGGTCATGGCAATGATGGATACCCGGCTCAGTTGTTGCTGATCTTCAAGATGTCTGATTTGCCGGGTGGCTTCATATCCATCCATCACCGGCATCTGACAATCCATGAGAATCAGGTCATAGGGAGCCCGGGTATGTTTTTCCAGCGCATTTCTGCCATCTGCAGCCTCATCAATGGCATACCCCAGCCTGCTGATCAATGTCCGGGCCGTGATCCGGTTGGTTTCCATGTCCTCCACCACCAGTATCCTGTGGGCATGTTTTCTGTTTTCCTGAATACTGTACCGGGTGATGATGGGCAGGGCATCTTTTTGAATGGTATGCGGCATTGCCAAAACCGTTCTGATGCAGTCAGCCAGCAGCACCTGGTCCACGGGTTTGCTTAAAAAAGCGGAAAATCCGATTTTTTCAAATTCACGGGCTTCCCCTTTCTGACCCACCCCGGTGACCAGGATCAACTTCAGGCCGGCAAGCATTTTTGTGTTACAGATCTTTTCTCCCAGGTGCCGGGCAAACCGGCTGGTTTCCTGTACATCCATCAGCACCACATGAAAAGGATGGCGGTGTTCTTCTGCTGACAGCAATCTGTCAAATGCATCTGGTCCGTCCAGGGCCAGTTCATGGGTAACCCCCAGATGCTGAATCTGTTTCACCAGATTTTTGGCTGCATCAGGAACGTCGCTCACCAGCAGCAGCCGGCAGTCAGAAACAGACACCCCCCCGGAATCCACCCGGATTTCCTGACAGGATGATTTTTCAAATATCAGGTCAAACCAGAAGGTACTGCCCACCAGCTCAACACTTTCAGCGCCGATACGTCCCCCCATTTTTTCCACCAGCAGCCTGGAGATGGACAATCCAAGACCTGTGCCGCCAAAGCGTTTGGTGGTGGAAACATCTGCCTGGTTAAAAGATTCAAAAATCCGGGTGATGGTTGCATCCTTGATGCCGATACCGGTATCTTCAACGGAAAAGTGCAACCCTGCCCGGATCTCTTCATCAAAGTTCAGGGTCACTGCCAAAGACACGCTGCCTGATTCTGTAAATTTGACGGCATTGCCGATGAGATTCAGAATGATCTGCCGCAGACGGCCGATATCCCCTTTCAGGAGCCTGGGAACCTGGGGGTCGATGTGCCAGGAAAAATCGATCCCTTTCTGCCGTGCCTGGAGTTCAGGCAGGGACATCATATCCCTGATGCCGATCTCCAGGTCAAAGGGCCGGATATCCAGTTCCAGTTTTCCTGCCTCTATTTTGGACAGGTCCAGGATATCGTTGACAATGACCAGCAGGGCCTGGGCACTGTTGTAGACAATATTCGTATACCTGCGCTGGTCTTCGGTAAGATCCGAATCTTTGAGCACATGCATCATACCGATGATGCCATTCATGGGGTTGCGGATTTCATGGCTCATGTTGGCCAGAAATTCATCTTTGATTTTCATGGCCTGTTCTGCATTTTCTGATACCCTGATCAGATCTTTTTGTGTTTTTGCCCGGGCTTTTTGTTCCCGGTCCAGATCCTTTTGCATCTGATCCAGGACAGCGATATGCCGGATATGCATATGAACAGCAAAAAACACGCATATGCAAAAGGCCACAAAAGATGGAATGAACACTGCAGCAAAAAACGGATGTACAGCCAGAGTCATGCCGGCGGCCGCCAGCACCATGAACAGAATACAGAAGTTGAACTGATTGTTTTGTAATTGTGTTTTCATAAAGGGTTTTCAAAACTATAGCCAATCCATGCTCGAATTGTCAAATTTAATTATCACACCCCATATTTTTTCTTGACAGAAAAAAATTTATATATAATAAATAAACTTTAAACAAAGTGAATATATTATGACACCCAGTTTTATGACCATACTGCTAGCCCTCATTATTATCGTGGAGGTGATTATTACCACCTCCATACGAAGGGGCTCCTAGTGGCATAACCCAAGTTTGACGTTACAAGCCGTTATCAGCCCCAGGGGGGCGGATAACGGCTTTTTTGCTTTTAAGGAGAAATACATGCGAAGCCACATTGCAACAAAAGGGGTACAAAGAGCCCC
>JAABTU010000481.1 GCA_011389715.1 Desulfotignum sp. | reverse complement strand
TCAGGGCAACGGCTATGACCGGTTTCTGCATCAGACCATGGCTTCCATTGCTTTGGAAAAAAGTCCCATGGCCCGGGTGGGGCAGGTGAGGATGCACAGTTCACACACAGAGCACTTTTCTTTGTCAAACATAACCCGCATTTCAGGCCGCTGTATATAAAGGGCCCGGGTGGGGCAGACGGCAGTACAGGCCCCGCAATGGGTACATATTTCTTCATCCTTGAAGATCTGGTGTTCCGGTGAGGATACCTGCACCCCCTGTTTTTTGAGAAAGTCGATCCCTTTATTGAATCCAGCCCGTGAAGCAGCGGAGATTTCCATCACCATGACCCCTTCTTTTCGGTTGGATATTTTTGCACCCAAGATATTAAACAGCAGGTCAAATTTTTTGACCAGCTGGCAGACCAGTGCTTTTTCAGCCACTTCCGGTGGAAAATTCAAAATAACGATTTTTGCATACAAAGCAGTGCCCCCGTAAACGTATAATTTGTAAATTGTTTTTGACAACCTGGTATGGTGGCGTATTATAATGAATACGTACAAAAAAGGCAATACACCCGGCCTGAGATCCTTGCCGGCTCTGACAGTCCTGATGCAGGACCCGGCAGAGGGCTTGTACAGCACCGGACGCCGTATATTGATGCGATTGTCCTGGCCCTTTTCTGCCGGGCGATATTTTTGTAAAGGCCAGTTGTATGAACCCATTTGCATTTAAGCTGTCCGGCTATACCCTGAAATACCTTTCCGGTTTTTCCCGGGCACGGATACAGATCCAGGGCAAAGAAAATATTCCGGAAGGCTCTATAGTTTTCTGTGCCAACCATTTCACCCGCATTGAAACGGTGTTTCTTCCCCACCATATCCATACTATCACAGGAAAACAGGTCTGGTCCCTGGCAGCAAAGGAGTTGTTCCAGGTACCGATGCTGGAAGGGCTGCTCAGAAGGCTCGGGGCGGTATCAACAGATGCACCGGACAGGGATGACCTGCTGCTCAAAACCCTTTTGTCCGGTGAAGCCCACTGGATCATCTTTCCTGAAGGCATGATGGTGAAAAACAAAAAACTGATCAGAAACGGGCAGTTTGTTTTGACCGATGATGCTGGAAATGTTCGGCCCCATACAGGGGCTGCGGTGGTGGCCCTGCGGTGTGCTTTTTTCCGGGAACGGCTGCGCCGTTTGAAAGCATCGGGTGCAAAAGAGTTTGACCGGCTGGCTACAGAACTGAATATTGGGGACATGGATGCTGTGCTGGAACAGTCGACCCATATTGTACCGGTAAATATCACCTATTATCCGGCAAACCCCCGGGAAAATATCCTGGGTGCCATTGCAAAGCTGCTGATGAAAGAACCATCCAAACGGATACTGGATGAACTCATGACAGAAGGTGCCATGCTGTTCACCGGTGTTGATATCACCATCCGGTTCGGCACCCCCATTGCCATGGAACCCTATCTTGCAGATTACTACCTGGAAAGTATGCTTACGGTAAAACGGCGGGTGCGGCCGTTTGAAGATCTTGACTCCAGGCAGATTTCACGACAGATCGCCATAACCGTGATGGAACGGTACATGGCCCGGGTGTATGGACTCACCACCCTGAACCATGACCATGTCATGGCATGCATTCTCAAGCACTATCCCTACAAAAAGGATGGTATTGACCGGTATGAATTTGCCTGCAAGGTGTATTATGCCATCACCTGTCTGGTTTTAAACCGGATCTGTTATGTGACAGACGGGTTTTTGCACAACCAGGTACACCTTCTGGTGGATGACCGGTTCAAACTGATATCGGATTTTCTGGATCTTGCTCAGAAAACCGGGGTGATCCGCATGGAAGGGGACCGGTTCTTCAAGGATCATACACGGTTTTACAAAATATCAGCATTCCATGCCATTCGCATGGAAAATCCCATCCTGGTAATGGCCAATGAAGTGGAGCCGGTGACAGAAGCGGAAACATGCCTGAAAAAAATTGCCCAGAAATCTTTTCCCCAGATACGGCAACTGGTGAAAAACCGCATCATTGAAAAAATGCATATGGATTTTACCGCAGATTATGCTGCCCATTACATTGCAGGTGAGTCCAAGAAAAAATGGATCGGCAGGCCGATTTTTTTAAACCAGGCCGGCAAAAAATCCGGTGTTCTGCTGATTCATGGATACATGGCTGCACCTGAAGAGATGAAATCTTTTGCCAGATATCTGTATGCTAAAGGGTTTACAGTGCATGTGCCCCGGCTTGCGGGCCATGGGACAGCGCCCGAAGACCTGGCCGGCACAGGCTATGACCGGTGGATGGAATCGGTGGAAGAAGCCTGGGTGGGACTGCGCCATTCCTGTGGAAAAATGGCCATCGGCGGTTTTTCCACAGGTGCGGGCTTAGCCCTTGAACTGGCCACACGGGTCCAGGATTTTGCGGCCATTTTTGCGGTGGCCCCTCCCATGCGTCTGCATGATATGGGGTCATATTTTGTGCCGGCCATCGATACCTGGAATACCATGTTTAAACGGATAAACCTGAAAGCGATGACCAGGGAGTTCATTGCCAACCATCCGGAAAACCCCCATATCAATTACCTGCGCAATCCCATCTCCGGAATACACCAGCTGGAAAAGCTCATGGTTCAACTGGAACCCAAATTAAAAACCATAGAAAAACCGGTTCTGGTGGTCCAGTCCAGAAAGGACCCGGTGGTCAATCCCGGGGGAACACAAAAATTGTTCGCCCGGCTGGGATCACAGACCAAAGAATTTTATCTGTTTGATTATGAACGCCATGGCATTCTGACAGGAAAAGGGGTGAAGCGGGTGTACCAGGCCATTGAAAATTTTTTGCTGCAGTGGCTGTAACCCGTATGCCGTAAAAAAGGCCCTGACAGGCAACAGCTGCACAGGGCCCTTCACAGATGTCAAAAAAAAACAGATCTAAATGTTTTCTTCCACCAGCATCATGGTGGCGGGTTCCAGAAGAAATTGCTTGTTGGTATTATTGCCGTCCTTGAGAACAATGGCCTGGATTTTGTTGTTTTCCGGCTGTAAAAACACCGCCTTGTCAAACAATTTTTGCCGGGTTTCCAGCTGCACCGGAAAGCCGTCCCTGCCCAAGGCTTCATCCCGATGGCTTCTCATGGCAAACCAGATGGAAATGGCAAACTCCTGGTTCAAAGCTTTTAACTCCTCCAAGACTTCTGTGACATCTTCATCAAAGTTAAGCCCGTCAATGATCATGATGGCGGGCATGGGCAGCTGGGCTTTTTTAAAGCTTTTCAGGTAATCTTTGATTTTGGTGGTGTCAAAACTGGCTTCATTGTAACTGATACCCACTTTGTTCAGGTTGATATCCTCCCAGAGGCGGAGCGCCTTTTGCGGATCCACATACCCGATACTGTCCACCAGGTTGGTATACCCCTCATTGTACCGCAGATTGATTTTTCCCATGGAATCTTCCAGGCTCACATGCACAATTTTTTCATCACGCAGCAGCTGGGTTAAGGCTATTTGAACCAGAAATCTGGTTTTGCCCACACCTGCTCTGGAAAGAACCGCACCAAAATTGCTGCTGCTGATATTGTCAATGCCGATGATTTTTTCAATCGGGCTCCTGAGATTGAGATCTTTTTTTAGCATATTCCCTCTCTTTATATTGCGGTCTTAGGCTTTTTTTTCTTCTTGTTTTAGTCTGATAATGTCTTCGGCAATTGACTGAGGAACCTGTTTATAGGAAGAAAATTCCATGGTAAACTGGGCCTTTCCCTGGGTGGCAGACCGCAGAATAGTGGAAAAACCGAACATTTCCGACAAGGGCACCTGGCTTTCAATCACAGACATAACCCCTTCTTCCTGGGACCCCTGGATGATTCCCCGCCGCTGGTTGATCAGTCCCATGCACGACCCCTGGAATTCATTGGGGGTTTCGATTACCACTTTCATGATGGGTTCTTTGATAACCGGCCTGGCTTTTCCGTAGGCTTCGAGAAAGGCCCCCCTGGCTGCAGCCTGAAATGCCATTTCCGAGGAATCCACTGCATGGTATGCCCCGTCTTCAATGGTCACACGGATGCCTGTGACCGGGAATTCCAGTTTGGGGCCTTTGGCCATGCAGGACTGAAATCCTTTTTCACAGGCCGGAATATACTGGGTGGGAATTCTGCCCCCGGTAATTTTGTTTACAAACTCAAACTCTTCTTCACATGGTTCCACAAAACCGGCCACCCGGCCGAACTGGCCTGCACCACCAGTCTGTTTTTTATGGGTATAATTGAACAAGGCCTTCTGGGTAATGGTTTCTCTGTAGGCAACCCTGGGTTTTCCTGTGGTGACTTCCGCCTGGTATTCGCGCTTCATCCTTTCCACATAGACCTCCAGGTGCAGCTCACCCATGCCCTGGATAATGGTATCACCTGTTTCATGGTCCACATAGGTTTTAAATGTGGGGTCTTCTTTGGTAAACCGGTTGAGTGCCTTGGACATGTTTATCTGGGCCTTGTTGTCCTTGGGCACGATGGAAAGGGAGATCACCGGCTCCATGACATGCATGGCCAGCATGGAATAATTGATCTTGGGAGAGACAAAGGTGTCGCCGGAAGCACAGTCAATGCCGAACATGGCGCCAATATGCCCTGCCGGGATTTCTTCCACCTCCTCCATCTGGGAGGCATGCATCCGGATGAGCCGGCCGGCCTTGACTTTTTTCCCGTCCCGTGAGTTGATCAGGGTGTCGCCTTTGGCAATACATCCCTGGTACACCCGGAGATAGGTGAGCTGGCCGTACTGCCCGTCCTCCAGCTTGAAAGCCAGGGCCACCGTGGGCTTGTCAAAACTGCTTTCCAGCACCACGCACTCTTCGTTGTTGTCCAGATCAATGGCTTCGTTATTGATGTCCAAAGGAGAGGGAAGATAATCTATCACCGCATCCAGCAGGGGCTGGACAGCCTTGTTTTTATAGGCAGACCCCAAAAAAACCGGGGTGATGTGGCGGTCAAGGACACCGGTTCTGATCGCTTTTTTGATCATAACATCACTGATATCTGATTCTTCCAGAATGGCATCGGTCAGTTCTTCTGAAAAAAGAGAGGCAGCATCGATCATTTCATCTCTGGCTTCCTGTGCCTGGTCACGCATGTTCTCAGGAATATCTTTGACAGCGACACGTTCGCCATGATCGCCCTCAAAGTAATAGGCTTTCATGGCCACCAGGTCGATCACCCCTTCATGCCTGTCTTCAAGGCCTATGGGAAGCTGCATCAGGACTGAATTGTGTCCCAGTTTGTCCCTGAGCTGCCGGGCCACCTTGGCCGGGTTTGCACCGGATCGGTCACATTTGTTGACAAATGCAATGCAGGGGACCTCATACCGTTTCATCTGCTGATCCACGGTAATGGACTGGGACTGTACCCCTGAAACCGAGCACAGAATCAGTACCACACCATCCAGTACCCGCAGGGAACGCTCCACCTCCACGGTAAAGTCCACATGGCCGGGGGTGTCGATGATGTTGATATTGTGTTTTTTCCATTCACAATAAGTGGCGGCCGAGGCAATGGTGATGCCCCGCTCTCTTTCAAGGTCCATGGAATCCATGACCGCGCCGGTACCGTCTTTTCCCCTGACCTCGTTGATTTTGTAAATCCTGTCCGTGTAAAACAAAACCCTTTCTGTAAGCGTGGTTTTGCCGGAATCAATATGGGCACTGATGCCGATATTTCTTACCCGCTTTAAATCTTTGATCATTTTACATCATCCTTATGAATAAAATTTGTCTTTGGAACAATAAAACAATAAAACGCAATTATTGCCAAAGGTATTGCCACATACTATTATTATTGCGATTTTATTAAAATGGATCTCTGGCTGCATCCAGCGTATGAAAAAAAGGATTCTATATCCCATTTATTTAGTTTTGTCAATGGTTTATTGCGAAAAACTGGTTATTTGCCATAAACATGCCAGGTTTTCGATCGCTCTGTGCAGCACTCTGTCCCAAGCCCCGCCCCTGGTGGTGTCCTGTGCCCGGCCCGATCTGCGGGGGCCTGTTTGCATAAGAACAATGAAGTGCTGCAACCGGTATTCATGTAAAAAATACTGGCCCCCGAAGGTTTTTTCCTGTATGTAACCAGGGATTTGGTGCATTTGCAGGCCAAACAGATACCACCATTTATCCGAATGTGCCGATGTAATAACGGAAAGGAACTGCCCTTGTGAAAGAACAGGATGTGGCGCTGTTTTGTAAAACCCTGTGCCAGGGGAGCCGGCAGATGGGCATATCCCTTACCGGAACCCAGGTGGACCAGATGGTCTGCCATGCTGTCCAGCTGGAAAACTGGAACAGGAAAATCAACCTGACAGCCATCACCGGCCCTGGTGCCATGGCCCGGAAGCATTTTCTTGATGCCATTGCAGTGCAAAAGTTTGTGAAACATGAAAAAACCGTTCTGGATATGGGATCCGGGGGCGGTTTTCCCGGCCTGCCCCTGAAGGTGCTCAACGAGAATATGCAGCTAGTAATGGTGGATGCATCCAGAAAAAAAGTGCATTTTCTCAAACATGTTATCCGAATGCTGGGCACAGGGGGTATTAACGCAATACATGGCAGAATAGAAGATTTTCACCAGGATCCTGCTTTTGCATTCAGGTTTGATGCGGTTCTGGCAAGGGGGTTTGCCTCTGTGTCTTCTATTGCCGGTCTTGCTGCCCCTCTGCTGCACCCAAAAGGCACCATCTATGCGTTAAAAAGTCCCACAGCAGCAGCAGAAGAGATCACCCCGGAACTCAAAAAGCAGTTTGTAATCCAATGTGATTATTACACACTGCCTCTGGTAGAAACACAACGATGCCTGATAAGGCTTGCGCCCATAAAAAAAGTTCCTGAATCATAAAATCCAGGAACTTTTTTTGTTCTGTAATGTCTTTGGATGTAAACGGACCGGTTAGAGCACGGTTACATTTTTGGCAGAAGGCCCTTTCTGGCCTTCTTCAATATCAAATGACACACGGTCCCCTTCATTCAGGGATTTAAAACCGCTTGAGTTAATACCTGAGTGATGTACAAAAACATCTTTTCCACCGTCTTCAACTTCGATGAATCCAAACCCTTTTGAGTCGTTAAACCATTTTACGATACCATTTGCCATGTCGGCATTCTCCTGTAATAAATAAAAAATAAAAATAAATCTTCTTGCTTTGGGGAGTAATCACACGCTAAATCGGGATATACACCTTACGGCGGAAATTAATTGCACGCCTTTTTCTCCGGGCGCGATAAAACAAATTATATAGTGCTGTTTGCAAAAGTCAAGCAAAGTTTCATATTAAATAAAATTTTAATTTCCCAGGAAAATTGCGGACGAATTTCCATTCTTTTAATTCCTTGTTTTTTAGATCACCTTTAGCTATACAATATTCAGCAAAAAATGGCAGTTTTGTTGCCCATGGGATTTAGATATAAAATTAAGGATGCAAAGTGGTGCCCCTAAAATATTTTGCATTTCTGACAATCCTGCTTTCAGGTATAGCATGTGACCTGGATGCAACCTGTGCAGGGGATAAACCCCCTGCCGAAAATCGATCTTCTGCAGTGGTCCGGATCAATGAATACCTGTTCCAGGTCGGAAATGTAACGATTCACAAAGACGAGCACTTCATCACCATCCCGGGTGCCATTAACATGAGAGACGGGTTATTGGAATATTTTGCCTGCAGCCGGGCAGGCAAACTCCATGAAAGCCTTCTGGTCCTTGATGCAGAACCCTATCATATCCAAATAGGACTTTTACTGCTTGGTCTTATTCCCGGCAGCACTCCTATTGCTTTTCAGGGCTCAGCTGAACTGCCCTGCGGTGCACCCCTGCAGATCAGGATTTATTGGGAAGTAGACAATAAAATACGTGAATTCAGACCTGAAGAGCTGGTTTTAAATATCAATGACAAAGCGACCATGAAAAAGTCTGACTGGGTTTTTACGGGCTCAAAAATTTTTAACGGCCGTTACATGGCCCAGGAAGATGGTTCCATTATCGCAATATTTCATGATCCCCACGCAATCATTGACCACAGAAGCCTTTCAGGAGCAGATGATACCCAATTTTATGCCAATGAAAGGGTGCTGCCGCCACTGGGAGCGCCTGTGACCGTAAAAATATATAAAGAAACAGATCCCTCAGTCAAAGAAAGAGTCTTGTGTGATTCGACTGATGGGTGAACCCAATCAAGGAGACTTATGAAAAACTGTGATATTACGGTGCCAATGACCAGGAAAAGCGGGGAAGAGATTCTGGAAATGTACTATCTTGAAGCAAGGTCGCACCTTCTGGAAACTGCTGCCATACTGGACAGGATTGAAAGTGCCCCGGGAGGTGGGGCAGCCATGGAAGACCAGAAAATAAAGGATCTTTTCAAAATATGCGAAATGCTTACCAAAGCAAGGGAAAACCGGGCTGAAAAGCTATTGATGATGCTGTCTGTATGAAAATCGAACCGATAGTGCGGTATCATGACCAAATCGTTCCTGTTCCGTGCCCGTACGGACATGTGAGGCGCATAATAACCGGTGGAGAAGGGACAGCCAATGTTCATGTTGTCCGGGTCACAAAGGGTGGTGAACATTTTCATTTGGCCTATGATGAGACCTATTACTTTCTGTCAGGAAAAGGAGCCCTTACCATTGATAAAAAAACATTTCCTGTAAAACTTGGAACTGTCGCGGTTATCCCTGCAGGAATGGTTCATTCTGTTTTGTCCGATTCAGATGATCCGCTGGAATTTATTGTTTTCGGTACACCTCCTATGCCTATTGATGATTATAAGGCAATTCCCCAAAAACCACAAAAAAAATGGTGACCTTATGAAGATCATTGAACCCCATATCCACATGATTGCAAGAACAACCCAGGACTATGAACGGATGGCCAGAATGCATACGGTGGCCTGCTGTGAACCTGCTTTCTGGGCCGGGTATGACCGCACGTCCGCAAAAGCCTTTCATGATTATTTTACCCATATTTCAGAGTTCGAGCCCACCCGGGCCGCCCAATACAATATCGACCATTACTGTTATATATGCATGAATCCCAAAGAGGCAGAAAACTTAACCCTTGCAAGAGAAGTTATTGACTTTATCCCGGAGTTCCTTGATAAACCAACGGTCCTCGGGATAGGAGAAATCGGCCTGAATAAAAACACAAAAAACGAGATGACAGTATTTGAAGAACAGGTGGAGCTGGCTGTGAAGCATGATCAACTCATATGGATCCATACCCCCCATCTGAATGACAAATATACAGGCACCAAAAAGATGGTGGACTATCTCAACGGTCACAAAGGGATCGATCCTGAAAAAGTCGCCTTTGATCACTGTGAAGAGCATACCATTAAAATGGTACTGGATTCCGGTTTCTGGGCATCCATGACCATTTATCCCATGACCAAAAACTCCCCTTCCCGGGTGATCGATGCGGTGGAGATTTTCGGTATTCAGCGCATGATGGCCGATGCTTCCGGCGACTGGGGTCCATCTGACCCCAAGACACTGCATGATGCGGTTTTTGAAATGAAAATCCGGGGCCACCGGGAAAAAGATGTGGAAACACTGTTTTACAACAATCCCTGTTTTTTTCTGGGCCAGAACCCCAAATTCAAACACCGGCCGTCAATGCCCAGACAAGAAGCCTGGGCGTAAGATCTGAGCCGATCAAATGTTTTGCAGCCGGTCCGGGTCATATCAGCTATTTTCTAAAGTAAAGATTTTCACCCGATGCTGGTAATTTTTTGATCAGATTCGGGTGAATTTGGCAACCACCGGCCAGATAAGGACCGGGACGGCAACGGCCAGGATCATCCCGAAGGTACCGCCAAAAGCATTGCCGGTTCCCATCCAGGTAAAGAGCAGGGCAACGGGCAGGGTGCCGGCAGCCAAAGAAAAGAAAAACCGCCTGAACCGCATATTGGAAAATCCTGCCAAAACAGTGATGACTTCAGGCAGTATGGGCATGACGCGGCTGATGATAATGGCATATGCGCCAAATGCATCAAAAAAAGACTTGAACCGGAGCAGTTCCTCCTGGGTGGCAAGTACCAGGGCCGCTTTTTTTCCCAGAAACCGGGCTGTGCCGTAACCGGTTATACCGGCAAGGACAGATCCGGCAAATCCTATCAGTGTACCGACCATCAAACCGTATACACTTCCTAAGGCTGCCATGATCCCGGTGGCAGGGATCGGCAGAAGGATATCCGAGACCAGCAGAAGAATTCCAAATATCCAGGCAATATCCTTTTGATCTGCAAACCATGTGACACATCTTTCCCGGCTGAAAACCCGTTCTGTCTGATCCCCGAAAAAGTAGAAGCCTGCAGCAAAAAACAGGGATAGCACAAAAAACAGGGCCAATGTTTTTACGATCAGTTTCATGACCTGCAGATATAGTGTTATCTTTTCGTAAATTCAAGTTTTTTGATACAAAATTTGAAATGATTTCAAGGAAAGATGTAAATATTGTTTCCAGTCTTTGTTCCGTAAAAAAGGTCTGCACCTGAAGCCTGTCTTGATATAAGAATGTTGTGAAAAAAAGTTGCTTTTTTATAACTTTTTTTTCCAGGTTTTAGGAAAAAATTTTCCAGATATTGCATGCGTTTTTTTTATTTAAAGCAAAGGCCTTTATTATCAAGCGATTTCAGAGTTCATTGATATGGTATGAATATTGCATAAAATATAATGATATCAATACAATGTGTGGGGCAAGCCATCATCTGAATTGTGTGAAAAAGACCAGGTTGACAGCACATGATTCGGGCGTAAAAAATAAAGGGGAATGCCATGAAACAGCTTATCAGCATGTGTCATCACTTTAATTTGAAAAGAAAATGGAAACAAGTGCCCAAAATTTTTCTTTTCACAGCACTTGGTTTTTTGGTGTTTTTGGTCCCGGCCCATGCAGCGCCGCCAAACGTTATAACCGTTCCCCAGGTCCCCACCGACCTGCTGGTTCCCCACGATACCTGGGCCGGGGAACCCACCATTCTCAAGGGTATTGCCCGGGATCCGGATGACAACCTTTCCGGCGGCACCTATTTTTGGGAGTTCGGCGACGGCACCTCGTCATCACCCGCTGCCATATCCAATGCCGACAACCTGTCCATTACACACACCTATGCAGACTTCAGTGATGGTACCCCCATCGACCCAGGCACCCTGATTGTGGCCCGCCTGCATGTGAACGATGCTGCGGGAGAAACCGCATCAGATGAATACCGAATCCTTGTCCACCGGAAAACCCTGGACATTGAGACCAACAAGGCCATAGATGATGCGCTGTGGTGGCTGTATACAAACAAGCAGTTTGACGGCACTCATTACTACTGGCAGAATTACTACTCAAATAGATATACCGGATACTACGCCAACTCCACTGCATCTGCTGTTCAGGCCTTTGAGATCAACGGATACCTTGAAACAGGCAACCCGGATGAAAACCCCTATGCCGCTGTTGTCAAAAGCGGACTGAGATATCTGTTGACAAGAATGGAAAGCCGCAATCTTTCCATTCAGACATATGGTGATCCAGATGCCAACGGCAATGGGATCGGTATCACCGTATCCGGCAGCCGCCCGATTTACGAGCTGGGCGCTGTCATGGACGCCTTTGTCGCAACAGGCACACCTGATACACTTACCGATGCCGGCGGCACCAACATTATGGGCCGGCGGTACCAGGATATTGTCCAGGACATGTGCGATATGTATGCCTGGGGACAATGCGATAACTCCAGGGGCGGCGGATGGCGGTATAACTGGAATGACAGTCCGGATAACTCTGCGGCCCAGTGGGGCGCTATCGGCATGGTT
>JAABTU010000480.1 GCA_011389715.1 Desulfotignum sp. | reverse complement strand
ACCATCAGCCCGACAAATCCTTCTGTTAAAAATCCTTCTTGAACGTCTCCACCAGAATCACTGAACGGGTTTTTATACCGTGTGCGCTCTGCTTAGGCAAGGCATTATAACAATATTCCCTGCAGCCACTAAATTATGTGTTAGAACAGCGTGTGCTTATGTGGGGAGCCCCTCTGTTGGTGTCCTGTGAACGGACCGTCAGATCCGAAGGGGGCCTGTTACAATCTGCCGGGATGGTTTTCAACCAGAGGGAGGGTTGCTACTTTCTATTGTTCTTATGCAGACAGGCCCCCGCAGATCTCGGGCCGGGCACAGGACGCCAACAGGGGCGGGGCCCGGAAAATCGTGCTGCACAAACGATCAAAAACCTGGCTTGCATATAGCAAATATCTTATTCAGCCAGGAAACACTTGACACACACCCATGAATATACTTAGAGTTTGTCTGGATTTGGTCCAGACAATACAACGGCCATAACAAAAAACCTGCGGGGGCTGTGTCATCCCTTATATCAACAAACAGATTCTCACAGCGGTTGCAGCCGCTGAAAACGGGGAGATCTTTGAACTGGAGGGATACGGCGCAGCCGGTTATTCCGGTGATCTCCCTGTGGTCCTGACCAGAACCGATACCATTGCCATGCCGCATGGCAGCGAACTGATGATGCTGCCGGGCCGGTCCCCGGTTGTCTTTAATGTGGTTTCAGACCAGTTTGAAACCCTTTCCAGAAATCCTTTTGCGCCGGATGAAAAAATTTATCCGGTGGCGGTTTTCAACTCCCCGGGATATGTAAACCGGCATTTTTGCGCCTACGCCTGTGAGAAAACTGCCGCCCCCCTTCCCCTTTTTTCTTACGGGGCGGTGGGATTCGGCAGAAACGGATTCCGGTCTGCCGCACTCCAGGTGGATACCGAGCCCAGACAGGACCTGCGGCTGATGCCCCGGGCCAAAGTGATACATGGCGTGGGCCGGATGGGCAAAAAATATCCGGATAACCGCCTGATACGCCATCTGGAAACCTGCGCCCTGGAATACGGGTGTCCGGCCGGGAAAAATTTTTTTCTCCAGCGGTATGAAGCCCCGCTGCCCACCTCCAGGGTCTGCAATGCCCGGTGCCTGGGGTGCATTTCCCTGCAGTCCGACACCCGGTTATCTGCCTGCCAGGACCGGATCACCTTTACGCCCACAGCCGAAGAAATTTTCCAGGTCAGTCTGGAACATATCAGCCATG
Organism: Desulfotignum sp.; assembly: GCA_011389715.1. GTDB lineage: Bacteria > Desulfobacterota > Desulfobacteria > Desulfobacterales > Desulfobacteraceae > Desulfotignum. The sequence continues at coordinate 10,728 of JAABTU010000480.1, read as the reverse complement.
TACCAAAAGCGGTGGTCAGCTTTGGTCAAGGATGTGAAGGCGAGCCCCTGACCGCATTTCAGGTTATCCAGCCAGCCATTGAAATGATCCGGGCGGCCACGGACAAGGGCACCATCAACCTGAACACCAATGCCAGTATGCCTGACCATGTAAAAAATCTGTGCAGGGCAGGTTTGGACAGCATGCGGGTGTCCATGAATTCGGTACGCAAACATATATATACCGCCTATTTCAGGCCCCGGTCCTACAGCTGGAATGATATATGCAAAAGCATAGATACTGCCCGGGAGCAGGGCCGATTTGTGGCTGTCAATTACCTCAACTGCCCCGGGGTTACAGATTCGCAACGAGAGGTGGATGCTTTGTTTGCCTTTATCAGGGACCATGACATCAACATGATTCAGTGGCGCAACCTCAATTATGACCCCCGGGCATATTTTGCCGCCATGGAAGCGGTCGAATCGGGGGGGCCTGCCATGGGCATGGTACGGTTGATACAGGCCCTGAAAAAGGAATTTCCACCCCTTGTCCACGGGTATTTCAACCCCCACCTCGGGGTCAAAAGTTAACTTCTGACCCTCAAAAAAAAAGAGGCTTGCCCCCATGCCTGATTCCCGGAAAAACCGGCAGATTCGGATCATTGACCAGACCATCAGAGAAGGCATGCAATACCAGGGCCTGGTATTTTCCCTGGACCAGCGTATGCAGATCCTTGCATTCCAGGAAAAACTGGGCGTAGATGTGTGCCAGGCCGGGTATCCCCCGGCCCATCCCAAGGAAGCGGCCATGGTGCAGCATATGGCAGATCATGCAGAAAAAAATGGGTTCCGGATACGGGTAGCAGCCCTGGGAAGGGCATTTTTGCCGGATGCGGCCATCCTTTTGAATACCCGGATCCATGATGTACACCTGCATCTGCATATGAAAAACACAGCCACCCATGCTGAGGTTAAAAAAACAATGGCCGGCCTTGGGATGGTTATTGACCATATCCGCAGCACCAGGCCGGATGCCGCCATCAGTGTTGCCATGCTGGACATGGGGAAAACAGGGCCTGATCTTCTGGACAGATGCATCAGGTTTCTGTGCCGTGATCTGCAGATTGATGTGCTGTCCCTGCCGGATACTTCAGGCATCATGGCCCCCAACCAGGTGGCTGAACGCATCAGACATGCTGTAGGCCTGGCAGGGGATACGGCTGTTTCCATCCACTGCCACAATGATCTGGGCATGGCATCGGCCAACTCAGTCATGGGTATTGCTGCCGGGGCAGATGTACTGGAGGTATCGGTTCTTGGCATCGGCGAACGCAACGGCATTGGTGATATGTATACCGTGGTCCGGCTCCTGGCGGATCAGGGCATCACATCCGAATTCAAACATCAGGATATGTCCCTGGTTCATGCCTACTATAGTTTTGTGGACGGCATTGTCAAAGACCAGACCGGCCAGGGCCTGATATCACCCTCCACACCGGTATTCGGCCGGGCAGTACACACCCATGTGGCAGGCACCCATGCAGATGGCCAGTTCGGCACCGCAGCCGAACCAAATTTTTACTTAAACCTTTTGTGCGGCAGACAGATGGTGCAAAAGTATCTGGATCTGCATAACATTGCCTGCAACACCGCCCGCCTGGATGAGATAACCTATGCCATAAAAAAAGCAAGCATTCAGAAAAGCCGGCGCCTGAAAAAAACGGAAATACAGGATATTGCGGCATCCCTGGTCTGACCTTTTGTTAAAACCCACAAAGTGCACGAAGCAAGGGTATCTTGGATAGCCTTACATTGATTTGATTTTTATAAAAAACCACGAAGGTCACGAAGAACACGAAGACGTCCTTTCTTCGTGTTCTTCGTGACCTTCGTGGTAAAACAATTTGACAGCCCTGAGGGTTTAAAATAGATGGATTGACGGTTAGAATGAATTCACCGTGGGGAATCTGAAAAAAAAATTGCAAAAACAACGCATATCTGATTTAATAAAGGTTTAGCTGATTTTTTAAAACCAACAAAGGAAAAACCGTGGGCTTGGATTTTACAGGCATTGTGGTGGTGGCTGGCAATTACGGGAGCGGAAAAACCGAAACCGCCATCAATCTTGCTGTTGCCTGCCGCAGAACCGGCATGGCCGTGAATATTGCAGATCTGGACCTGGTCAATCCCTATTTCAGAACAAGGGAGGCCAGAATCCCGCTGGAAGCGATGGGCATACAGGTGATCCTGCCGGACCGACAATATATGTTTGCCGACCTGCCCATTTTGGCCCCGGCTGTGGCTGATATTATCCGGCAGCCTTCTGATCTGACCATTCTGGATGCCGGCGGAGATGATGTGGGGGTTACCGTGCTGGGGGCGCTGGCATCTGTTTTACAGAACAAACCGGTACGCATGCTCCAGGTGATCAATGCATTCAGGCCCTTTACAGGCGATGTGGCAGGGTGCATCAAAATAAAGCAGGAGATCGAAACCTCTGCAAAACTGAACATCACAGGGCTTGTGTCCAATGCCAATCTCATGGACGAGACCTCTGCCCGCCATATCCATCAGGGATATGATCTGGTTAAAAGTGTGGCAGACCATGCACAGGTCCCCTTGGAATTTATAACCGCTTCCCCAGGGATACTCACGGAAAGTGATCTGGCACATTTTTCCTGTCCGGTGCTGCCCATTGACAGAAAACTGCTGTTTCCCTGGAAACGCGCCTGAAACATGACCCAACCGACACACAATAACAACACCAAGACAGACACATATAAGGAGCAATTCACATGGCATTTCAACACATAATTGACGAGGAACGCTGCAAAGGCTGCGGTCTGTGTGTCAATTTCTGCCCCAAAAACGTTCTGGAGATTACTGACAAGGTGAATGCCAAAGGGCATTTTCCAGCCTATCAGGCAAGACCCGAAGACTGCATCCACTGCACCATCTGCTGTATCATGTGCCCGGATGCGGCCATTAACATCGTCGAAACCCAGACTGCCTGAAAAAAAGGGAAAAAATTAACTTCTGACCCCAAGGAAAAAGATAATGGCAAAGGTATTAATGAAGGGAAATGAGGCCATCGGTGAGGCTGCCATCCGGGCAGGCTGTAAAAATTATTTTGCATATCCCATCACCCCCCAGTCGGAGGTGGCGGAATACCTGGTAAAACGGCTGCCCGAAGAAGGCGGGGTGTTTCTCCAGGGGGAAAGTGAAGTGGCGGTGGGGTATATGATTTTCGGAGCGGCCGGTGCCGGCGAACGGGTCATGACCACCTCTTCTTCTCCGGGCATCAGCCTGATGAGTGAAGCCATATCTTATATTGCGGCTGCCCAGTGCCCGGCAGTATTTGTCAATATTGTCCGGGGCGGCCCGGGCCTGGGCGGTATTCTGCCTTCCCAGGGAGATTATTTCCAGGCCACCAAGGGCGGGGGCCACGGGGATTACCACCTGCTGGTGATGGCGCCGGACGGGGTGCAGGAGGCTGTTGAGATGACCATGCAGGCTTTTACCCTGGCGGAAAAATACAGAGGCCCTGTCATGATCATGGGAGACGGTCTCATCGGACAGATGATGGAGCCGGTGGAGTTTCCCGATGATCTGAAAACCGAGCCCACAAACAAGGATGACTGGGCCACCAGCGGCATGGATTTCCGCAAAAGCAAAAAACGCAACCTGGTGAAATCTTTGTTTCTGGATCCCACGGCCCTCAATGACAACAACCTGGCCCTCAAGGCCAAGTACGAACAGATGAAAAAAGAGGAGGTGCAGTTTGAGCTGTACAACGGCGACACCGACTACCAGGTGTTGATCACCTCCTACGGCACCATGAGCCGGGTGTGCAGAACCGCCATTGACATGCTCAAGGAAGAGGGCATCGAAGTGGCCATGCTGCGGCCCAAAACCCTGTTCCCATTTCCGGAAAAAGCCGTGTTTGAGGCTGCATGCAAAGACAGCTGCAAAGCGGTCATCAGCATTGAGATGAGCATGGGACAGATGGTGGAAGATGTGGAACGCTGCGTCAAGGGCCGGCGTCCTGTGGAATTCTACGGGGAATGCGGCGGGGATATCCCCTCCCCGGAAAAAATTATCGACATTATCAAAGGACTGTTATAGGAGCACACCATGGGAAAGACATTTACCACGCCAAATGCGCTCAGCAAAACCCACACCCACTACTGCCCCGGATGTACCCACGGCATTGTCCACCGCCTGGTGGCGGAAGCCATCGATGACTTAGGCATCCAGGGAAGAACCGTGGGCATCGCCCCTGTGGGGTGCGCTGTGCTGGCATACAACTATTTTGACTGTGATTTTCAGGAAGCAGCCCATGGCAGAGCACCGGCCATGGCCACCGGCATCAAGCGGGTCCGTCCGGATTTGATGGTATTCACCTACCAGGGGGACGGGGATCTGGCCAGCATCGGCATGGGAGAAATCATCCATGCTGCCAACCGGGGGGAAAAGTTCACCACCATCTTTATCAACAATGCCATCTACGGCATGACCGGCGGCCAGATGGCCCCCACCACCATGGGCGGGCAGCGTGCCACCACCGCACCTGCGGGACGAAATACCGCTGACACGGGCATGCCCATCCGCATGGCAAACCTGCTGGCCGAGCTGGTGACCCCGGGATATATCACCCGGCAGGCCGTGCTCAAACCCCAGCAGGTCAACAAGGCAAAAAAAGCCATAAAACAGGCATTTCAATACCAGATGGAAAACAAGTGCTTCAGTTTTGTGGAAGTTATTTCCACCTGCCCCACCAATTGGGGCATGACACCGCTGGATGCCCTGAAATGGGCGGAAGACACCCTGCTGCCCTATTATGAACTGGGTGATTATAAAGTGCCTGAATAGATCGATTATACATATTATTGGAGAGACCAATGCAGACAGAAATAAAATTTGCAGGATTCGGCGGCCAGGGGATTCTGCTCAGTGCAAAACTTTTGGCCTATGCAGCAATGAAACAGGGATCATTTGTGGCCTGGATACCCTCTTACGGCCCGGAGATGCGCGGAGGAACAGCCTATTGTACCGTGGTAATCAGCGACAGGCTCATCGGATCGCCCATCATAAAAAACCCCACCCATCTTGTGGCCATGAACCTGCCGTCCCTGGAAAAATTTGAAAATGATGTCAAACCGGGCGGCATCATTTTCATCAACTCCTCTTTGATTCCCGTGACAAGCAACCGCACCGATGTCACCCAGCTGGTGGTACCGGTGAATGATATCGCCATCAAGGCCGGTTCTGTCCGGGCTGCCAACATAGTGGCCCTAAGCGCGTTTGCCGCCAAAAGCGAACTGGTGGACCTGGATCTGCTCAAAGCATGTGTCAAGGAGGAATTTGCCGCCAAAGCAAAAATCATTCCCTTGAACATGGATGCGTTTGACCGGGGGGTGGAAATTGCCCGGGCCGATCAGGCGCAAACAGCGTAAAGGGTTTTCCAGCCGCGTATTGCACGGCAACTTAGGAAATTTAAAAGGGGACACCACCATGATCAGAATTGAAATATCGTTGTTTCTTAAAAATGTGCCTGGTGAGCTGGCAAAACTCACCGACCTGTTCGGACAGGCCAATATCAATATTGATGCCATCACCATCCAGGATGCGTCATCATATGTCCAGAACCTGTTTGAAGCCAGAGGCAAATCCCTCAAACGGCTGGCATCTTTCGCCAGTTACAGCTCCATGCGTAGAGATTCTGCGGAATTTGCCCTGGTCCGCCTGCTGACAGACAACCCGGATGCGTCAGTGGCCTTGTTACGGGAAAATGATTTTTTGTTTGATACAAAAGAGGTGGTGGCGGTGGACATCACCAACAAGCCCGGAGAATTTGCCAAAATCACCAAAAAATTCGGTGAAGAACAGATCAACATCAATTATGTTTATGGATCTGTGTCTGATGCTGACGGCAAGTGCCTGTTTGTGTTCTGCCCCGAAGATGTGGCCTTTGCCGAATCCATTTTCAAGGACGGCATCTACTAAAGCTTGCGCTTGTCTTTGAGTATATTGTTGGATATCACGATGCGCTGTATCTCGGATGTCCCCTCATAGATGGTGAACACCCGGGCATCCCGGTACAGCCGCTCCACCACATAATCTTTGGTAAACCCGTATCCGCCGTGCATCTGGATGGCCCGGGCCGTAATTTCGTTGACCATTTCAGAAGCAAACAGTTTGGCCATGGATGCCTCTCTGGTATACGGTTCTTTTCTGTCCTTCATGGAGGCGGCGGAAAACACCAGCTGCCTGGCTGCCTCGATCTGGGTGGCCATGTCTGCGATCTGAAAACGGATGGCCTGGTGCTTGGTGATGGGCACCCCGAACTGCCGTCTTTTTGCGGCATATTTCACTGCCGCGTCAAAGGCGGCCTGTGCCACCCCCATAGACTGGGCAGCAATGCCGATGCGGCCGCTGTCCAGGCCGGACATGGCAATTTTAAAGCCGTCTCCTGCCTTTCCCAGCATCTGGGATGCCGGCACCCGGCAGTCTTCAAAAATCAGGTCTGTGGTGTCCGAGGCCCGCAATCCCATCTTGTCTTCTTCATGGCCCACGATCAGCCCTTTGGTGCCCTTGGGCACAATAAAGCAGGAAATGCCCTTGTGGCCGATATCAGGATCGGTTTTGGCCGTCACCAGTACCAATTTGGCATGTTTGCCCGAGGTGATGAACCGCTTGGTGCCGTTGATAATAAAATGGTCCTTGTCCCGGACAGCAGTGGCCGCCTGGGAAACCGGATCCGACCCCGCATCCGGCTCGGTCAGGCCGAAGGCCCCGATGATTTCCCCTGATGCCAGGGGTGTTAAAAACTGCTGTTTCTGGTCTTCGGTGCCGAAATTATACAGGCTTTCACACACAATGGAGTTCTGGACAGACATGACCACGGAGGTGGAGGCACAGGAATAGGCAATTTCCGACAGGGCAAGGACATAGGACACCGTATCTGCGGATTCTCCGCCGTATTCTTCAGGAATCATCATGCCCATGAGACCCAGTTCGCCCATCTGCCGGAAATTGTCTGCCGGAAATTCCTTGGTCTGATCCCGTTCCGCTGCCTTTGCAGCCACCACTTTTCTGGAAAACTCCCGGACCATGTTCTGAATCATTTTCTGTTCATCTGTCAGTTTGAATAGCATAACCGGACACCTCCATATTTAGATTTAGGGAACATACACAACCACAATCAACACGGCATCGGTATCTGCCGTGTTGCGCAGGTCATGCCTGACTCCTGAATTAAAATGAAGGGAATCTCCGGCATCCAGGACATTCACATGATCGCCCACCTGGACTTCCACTTTTCCTTCCAGCACATGGACAAATTCCTCTCCCTCGTGCTGGAATCCCACCCCCTCATGACGGGTACCGGCTTCCACCACAATGCGGAACGCCTTTAAATGCTTGTTTTCCGCACCAGGGGTCAGGGGGGTGTAGGCATATTTGTCAGTTCTTTTGGTATAGGCATCCGAGCGTTTTTCCCGGGCCTCTTCCGTATCCTTGAGCAGAAAATCGGAATCCAGCTGCAGGACCCTGGACATCTGGAGCAGGGTTCCCACAGAGGGCCGTTTTTTTCCGCTTTCTATCTGTTTGATGAAATCCTTGGACAACCCGGTCTCATTGGCCATGGTATCCAGGGTTGTTTTTCTGTCCAGCCTGGCACGTTTGATCCGTTTTCCAATGGGGGTGGTTTCTGTTTTCGTGGCCATTACATCTCCAATCATCTGGCGGTCATTGTCACAGTATTTTTTGCATGCCCGGCACCGGGCATACCGGCATTAATCTACCTTTTCAATCCAGTTTTCCGAATCTTTGGCTGTTCCGTACTGGATGGATGTCAGGGCATCATAAAATTTCATGGCGGTTTTTCCGGGTGTGCCGTCACCGATGTGGATCTTTTTTTCTCCATAGCAGATTTCACCCACAGGAGATATCACGGCGGCTGTGCCGGATCCGAACACTTCAATGAGGGTGCCTTTTGCATGGGCGTCGAATACCTCATCTATGCTGATTTTACGTTCCGACACCTGCATGCCCCATTTTTTTGCCAGGTCAATGACCGAAAACCGGGTAATGCCGGGCAGGATGCTGCCGGTGAGATTGGGGGTCACCAGTTCATCGCCCACAAGAAAAAAGATGTTCATGGCCCCTACCTCTTCGATATATTTGCGCTCCAGGGCATCCAGCCAGAGCACCTGGGCATACCCCTGTTTTTTGGCAATCTCCCCGGCATTGAGGCTGGCCGCGTAATTTCCTGCGGTCTTGAATTCCCCCACCCCGCCGGGAACGGCCCTGACATGGTCTCTGGACACCCAGATTTTCACCGGTGCCAGGCCCCCGGCATAATAGGCCCCCACCGAGGAAAGGATTATGAAAAACTTGAAGGTAAAAGAGGATCTCACCCCCAGAAAAGGATCTGTGGCAATGATAAACGGCCGGACATACAGCGAGGTCCCCAGGGTTTCGGGGATCCAGTCTTTTTCCAGTTTCAGCAGCTGTTTCAAGGCATCCATGACAAAGTCCACATCAATTTCCGGGATGCACAAACCCCTGGCAGACTGGTTCAACCGGGCAAAATTGTCCCGGGGCCGGAACAGCTGAATTTTTTTGTCGGGCGTCTTGTAGGCCTTGAGTCCCTCAAAAATAGCCTGGCCATAATGGTACACCATGGCAGCCGGTGACAGGGCAAAGTCTGCAAACGGTTCAATGCGCGGATCATGCCACCCTTTTTCAACTGCATATTCCATCACAAACATATGGTCGGTGAAAACCGTACCAAAACCTAGTTCTTCATCCTTTGGCCGGGTACCGGGCGTATCCACCCGGGTTACTGCAATTTTCATCCTGTCCTCCTGACGTGCAGAAAAGAGTATATCTTCTGCATGGTAAAAATAATTATAAAACTTTTCGTATAAGAGCGTTTCACAGATGCTTTGTCAAGCACATTTTATCCAAAATGCCGGGCAACGGCATGGTAACATGCCAACTGCCGGGCAGGTATCCGGCCGGTTCAAGGCATCCCTCTTACCCTCTGGAGGGTGAGAGCAAAATTTTGACTGGCCAATGGCACAGTTCCGTATTATGATGGCTTCATGACAAATACAAATCCCCTTTTTGGGGCTGACAGATGCATCTGCTATAAAAAGCGGTGTTATCAGGGAGAAAATCATGGCTGAAAAAAAATTTACACAGGTATGTACCTGCGAGAACTGCGGCAATGAAGCGGAAATGATTGTCACCTGCCAGTGGGTTGAAGAAGAGGCGGCACAGAAAAAAAGCAAGGCCGGCAGCAAACCCCGGAAAATAAAAGGCACCGGCACCTGTACCAATTGCGGCAATGAGGCGGAAACATGGGTGGACCTGTAATGCACCTGCACACAACCAAAGGACATTGTGATGGATGACCGCGGGATACTGGAAGGCAAGCGCATCCTGGTGGTGGATGATGAACCCGATATCCTGGAAACTTTGGAAGAGCTGCTTTCCATGTGCCGGGTCCACACGGCCGGCTCTTTTGCAAGCGCTGTGGAAATGTTGAAAACCAATACCTATGATGCCGCCATTTTTGACATCATGGGGGTGCAGGGGTATCAGCTGCTGGAAATCACCCGGCGGTTGAACATACCCACCCTGATGCTCACCGCCCATGCCCTGACACCGGAAAATCTCAAGACCGCCATTGAAAAAGGGGCGGACGCCTATGTTCCCAAAGAAAAGTTGTTGGATATCACCCTGTTTGCCGCTGATGTTCTCACCGCAAGGCAGCAGGGACGTCAGGCCAATGCCGGCTGGTTTTCCTTTGTAAGACCGGTGTTTGACAAATTATTCGGCCCGGGCTGGCGAAAGACGGACCAGGATTTCTGGGATGCGCTTGACAAGCGGGACTAGGGGCCAGAAGTCAACTTCTGACCCCTACAGGGGGATGACCACCTTGAACTCAGCCCCCTGCCCGGAATCTGAATCAAGCACCAGTTCACCGCCCATGTCCCTGAGCAGCACCATGACGCCGGCCAGTCCCAGGCCATGGCTCTGGATCGCATCTTCAATGGAACCGCCCGTGGTAAAATAGGTTTCAAATATCCGCTGCTGGTCTGATCTGGGTATGCCCCGGCCGTCATCTTTTACCCACAAGGTAAGCCGGCTTTCTTGAATCAGGCCCCTGATATCAACCCGGGCGGCCCGGTGTTTGAATGCGTTTGTAACAAGATTTCTCAATATCTGGCGCACCTTGGCCGCATCCAGGCACACGCTGGCTTCCCAGGTCTGCCGCGCAAAATTCAGGCTGACCCCGGCTTTTTCAATGGCCTCCTGTAGCTGCACATAGGTCTGGGCCCTTCTGACATCATCTGCCACGCCCGGATCTGCCAGATCAAACACCTCCACCAATACCCCCACTATCAAAGATGCAACAGTGAACTGCGAACAGATATGCACCCCTTCCCTGGAGCGTCCGAGTTCCAGGACATCGTTCACCAGGCGCTGGGTGGCAAGGGTGTTGCGCACAATGCGTTTGAGCACCTTGATCTGTTTTTCCGTCAGGGGGCCGTAGGTATCCTGACGGTCCAGCAGGGATCTGGCCCCGGCATTGATCACAGATATGGGCACCTTTAAATCATGGATGAGAATCTCAGTCTTGATATTGGTGTCAGGCATCTCGTTGGTCACCTTTTAAAATCCTTGCAATTTGATTCAATGATTTTATATAGTGGCAATATCACACCACCAGATGTTA
>JAABTU010000479.1 GCA_011389715.1 Desulfotignum sp. | reverse complement strand
TCTGCCGGCACAAATCAGCCATGAACATAAAAGCACCTTTTAAAATCCCCACCATTATAAGGTCATTGTCCCTGTAGTCCATGGTGATCTGTTTTCCGATTTCCCGGATACGTGCGTGAATGGATTCCTGGGAAATCAAAGGGATAAAGTCGGGCATGGCAGTCTACAACCCTGTGGTTTTTAGTTCCTGTATCAGTTCTTTCTGTTTGTCCGTCAGTTTTTTCGGCATCTCTATATTAATCACAACAAACAGATCTCCGCAACCATTTCCTTTCATGTGGGCAATGCCATGATCGGGCAGCCGCATTTTGGCCTTGTGGCTGGTGCCTGCCGGAAGGGTGAGGTTCATGGTTTTTCCGGACGGGGTCTTCACCTCCAGCTTATCCCCTAAAAGGGCCTGGGTCAGGGTGACGGTTTTGTTCAAAAACACATCGTTGCCTTCAATGGTATAGTCATTGGAAGGAACAGGGTCGGATTTGATGTACAGATTTCCTGCAGGTCCGCCATTGGGGGAAGCTTCGCCCTTGCCCGGCAGCCGGATTTTTTTTCCTTTTGTCAATCCTTTGGGAATGGTTACTTCAATGGCATTGGCAGTACCGCCCTGATTGATGGTGATGGTTTTTTTTGTGCCGTTGATCAGCTCTTCTAAGGTCAGGGGAATTTCATATTCCAGATCATTGCCCGGGGTCCTGGGTTGGGCCCTCTGCTGGCCGAATCCCCCGTCCCTGTTTTGAAAAAAAGGATTGCCCCCGGAGGAAAATCCACTGCGCCCCCTGGGGCCTGCCTGACCGAAAGAGGCGGAAAATCCTCCCCTGCCGCCGCCAAAACCAAATTCCTTGAGAATATCACCCAGGTCAAAATTTTTGAAAATGTCTTCCTGGGAATACCGCTGCTGAAAATCAGCAGACCCGTATGTGTCGTATTGTTTTCGCTTTTCAGGATCACTGAGTACGGCATAGGCTTCGCTGATTTTTTTGAACCTGTCTTCCAGGGCTTTATCCCCTTTGGTTTTGTCGGGGTGGTACTTCATGGCAAGTTTGCGGTAGGCTTTTTTTATTTCTGCCGCACTTGCTGATTTTTCGATGCCCAGAATTTTGTAATAATCATCAGCCATTTTTTCCCTCGCAAAGTGTTACGGTAATTAATTCATATATTTTTTTAGTTAAATGATAAGTGCCAACCTGTGCAAGTCAAGCTGATTTGTGTTTATCACAGGCAGCAATGGCCACCATGAGCACAGATATGGCAGCAGGGGTCATGCCGTCGGTTCTGGATGCCTGTCCCAGGGATTTGGGCTGAATTTTTGTCAGTTTTTCTTTGATCTCATTGGACAGGCCGTGTGCCCCGGTATAGTCAAAATGGTCCGGGATTCTGATCTGTTCCAGATCCTTGAATTTTTTGATTTCATTGAGCTGGCGCTTGATATATCCCTCGTATTTGATTTCAATCTCCACCTGTTGTGCAGCCCGTAAAGGCACGGGGTTCTGTGGGGGGGATAGGGCGGTTAACCCTGCATAGCTGAGTTCTGCGCGTTTCAAAAGCTGGTCCAGCTTGACACCGGTGGTGATGAGATTGCTGCCAAGGGATGCAAGCAGGTGGTTGGTTGTTTCATCAGGTTTGACCACCGCAGTCCTGACCCGCAAAAGTTCTTTTTCGGTCTGGGCCGCAATCTTCCTGCACACGGCCAGGCGGTCTGCATCTATGAGACCGTATTCACGGGCGATTTCTGCCAGGCGCAGGTCGGCATTGTCTTCTCTGAGCAAAAGGCGGTATTCCGCCCTGGAGGTGAACATGCGGTAGGGCTCGGAGGTGCCCCGGGTGACCAGGTCATCCACCATGACGCCCAGGTAGGCCTGGGATCTGTCCAGGATAAGGGCCGGGCGCTTTTGGATTTTGCAGGCTGCGTTGGCACCGGCGAGAAGTCCCTGTGCACCGGCTTCTTCATATCCGGAGGTGCCGTTGATCTGACCGGCCAGAAAAAGGCCGGGGATGCGTTTGGTTTCCAGGGCAGGGGTCAGTTCCAGGGGATTGACATAATCATACTCAATGGCATAGGCCGGCCGCATGATCTGTGCCTGTTCAAGGCCTTTCACCGACCGGACCATCTGGTACTGGATCTCTAAGGGCAGGCTGTTTCCCAGGCCTGATGCATAGATCTCCTTGGTATTGATCCCTTCGTATTCCAGGATGATGTGGTGGCTGTCCCTGCCGGGAAATTTTACGATCTTGTCTTCAAAAGAGGGGCAGTACCGGGCAGACTGCCCTTTGATGTGACCCCCGTACAAAGCCGAGTATTTCAGGTTTTTTTTGACAATCTCATGGGTGGCAGGGGTGGTTGCCCCCATGAAACTGGGCAGCATGGGGGTGGTGATCTTTTTGGTGGTAAAGGAAAAAGGGGTTGGTGCCTGGTCGGATTCGTGCCGTTTGAAGGTGGTGAAGTCAATGCTGTCTGCATGCAGTCTCGGGGGGGTCCCGGTTTTCATGCGGCCCATGTCAAAGCCCAGGTCGGCCAGATGACGGCCCAGGTGAATGGCTGCAAACTCCCCGGCCCGGCCGGCATCCACCCGTGCTGCCCCGATGTGCACACTGCCGCGCAAAAATGTGCCGGTGGTAATGACCACACACCCTGCCTGGTATGCAAATCCGGTCATGTCTACAATGCCTTTGACACAGCCGTCTTCAATGACCAGATCCCTGACCATGCCCTGTTTCAGATCCAGGTTCGGGCAGGTTTCCAACGCAAATTTCATGTGCCGGGAATACAGGTTCTTGTCATTTTGTGTCCGGGTGGAGTGGACTGCCGGGCCTTTTCTGGTGTTCAAGGTCCGGTACTGGATGGCAGAGGCATCCGTGGCCAGCGCCATATGGCCGCCCAGGGCATCAATTTCCTTGACCAGCTGCCCCTTGGCCATGCCCCCGATGGACGGGCTGCACGGCATGGCCGCAATCTTGTCCAGATCAATGGTCACAAGCAGGGTGGCACATCCCATGCGGGCTGCGGCAAGGGCACCCTCGCACCCGGCATGGCCCGCTCCCACCACAATCACATCATATGTTTTCATAAAAAAATTCATAACCTGTTATAATATGAATGATATGGCAGTAAATCAATAAGAATTTCACAGCGTTTTAAAATTGCCTGCCTGGATTGATTTTTTAAAACCACGAAGCGCACGAAGGACTAGAAGAAGCCCTTTCTTCGTGTCCTTCGTGCGCTTCGTGGTAAAACAATTTGACCTCCCTGAGGGGTAAAATTGATGGATTGACGGTTAGAATGAATTCACCGTGAGGAAAGGGTACTGCTGTTTGATTTTTTTGGCGTAAAAATGATAGACTGTAGTGCCTGAACCAGATGATACACTGATCATTTTAAAGCGGATGGACCAGCTACATTGGAAAAAAAGAAACGGTATACAGATTATAACAGTTACCTGCGAAAAATTTACGGAGAACGGGTCCAGAAGATCGCTGTGGATGCAGGCCTTACCTGTCCCAACCGGGACGGCACCCTGTCTGAAAAAGGCTGTATTTACTGCAATGCCAAAGGATCCGGCACAGGGGCCTTTGCAAAGGGAATGGGAATCAGACAGCAGATTGAGGCAGGCAAAATTCCCATGATGAAAAAATACAAGGCAAAAAAATTTCTGGCCTATTTCCAGTCCTATTCCAATACCTATGCCAGTGTGGACCATATGCGCCAGATGTTTGATGCTGCATTGTCCTGTGAGGGGGTGGTGGGCATGGCCATCGGCACCCGGCCCGATTGTATTGACAAAGAAAAACTGGATCTGATTGCATCTTACACAAAAAAATATCTGGTCTGGCTGGAGTACGGGCTCCAGTCTGTGCATGATGTCACCCTGCAAAATATCAACCGGGGGCACCGGTTTCAGGATTTTCTGGATGCCGTGTCCATGACCCGGGGACAAGGGATTCATATCTGTGCCCATGTCATTTTAGGGCTGCCCGGCGAAACCCGGGAGATGATGCTGGAAAGTGCCCGGTATCTGGCCCGGTCCGGGATCAACGGTATCAAGATTCACCTGCTGTATGTGGTCAAAGGCACCCCTCTGGACGTCATGTTTCTGGCAGGCCGGTACCGGCCCATGGAACAGGAGCAGTATGTGGAAACTGTTTGTGATTTTCTTGAACTGCTGCCGGCAGATATCGTCATTCAGCGCATCACAGGAGACCCCCACGGCAGTGAACTGCGCGCCCCTGCCTGGGCCGGCCGGTACAGGGAAACCTTTAACCTGATTCAGCAAACCCTGGAAGAGCGGGATTCCTTTCAGGGCAAAAAATATCTTTTGGAACAATAGCTGAAACAAGCAGGCAGGCCGGGAAAAGTTACGGCTGGACAAAGGTGTGAAAATTGCGGGAAGCGTATTCCGTACAACCGGCCGGGGTTTTTTTGATGATCAGGCATTCCGTATCTTCCAGGCGGTTTACCAGGGTCAGGCTGTCTGCGGGGTCCATCACCATGAGGGCGGTGGCCAGGGCATCGGCAAAGGTGCAGGTGCCGGCGATAACCGAGGCGCTGACCACCTGGTTGTCCACGGGAAAACCGGTTTTCGGGTCGATGATGTGGGAATAGATTCTGCCCTGTAATTCAAAGAAATTGCGGTAGTCGCCGCTGGTGGCAATGGCCCGGTTTTCCAGGGTAACTACCTTGAAAAGGTCGGCATCTGACCCGGCTTTCAACGGATTGGTGATGCCCACGGACCAGGGTTTTTTATGTCGGTTGACGCCTGACCCGTAGAGTTCACCCCCGACCTCCACCAGAAAGTTGTCCATACCGGACTGGGTCAGAACCCGGGCAATGGCATCCACCCCGTATCCCTTGGCGATGGACCCCAGATCCAGGGTGATGCCTGGTTTTGTTTTTGTAAGATGGGTGTTTTCCCGGACCAGGTGTTGAAATCCCGTCAAAGACAGTGCCTTGGTGATAGCGGCCGGATCCGGCAGGGTATCGGTGGGGTGCCGGGTGCCGAATCCCCACAGGTCCACCAGGGGCTTTACCGTGCCGTCCCAGGCCCCGTTGGTGAGGGTGAAAACCGTTAAAGCCGTATCCATGACCCGGGCAAAATCATGGGACAGCCGGAAAGGCTTGCCCGAAGCGGTCCGGTTGAATCGGGAAAGGTCACTGTCCGGATCATACATGGACAGTCCTGAATTGATCCGGTCCAGCCGGGTATCGATTTTTTTCTGCCACAGGTCAATGGACTGTTTTTCAGAAGAGATCAGTTTGACTGTGTAAAAGGTGCCCATGGTGCGGCCCTGTACCGTGTATTCCCTGGCCGGGGCAGTGTCGGTGAAGCACAAAGATATGATGCAGACCAGGCAGAGGACCAGGCCCCTGGAGGCGGTTTTCATGCGGTTTGATCCTTGTTTGTATGAAAGTGTTAAGTTCTAAGTGTTAAGTTTTAAGCCAATACCTGACTGCTCATACTTTCATCATTTGTTGTGGTCTCTGAGGCCATGATTGTTATTATGGGTCATGCCGATTATAATACCCCAGCTTTCGGGTTTGCTCAAGCCTTGAATGGGTTTGCCGGGCAGTCCATTTGTGATAATGTACCTGAAAAGAAAATGGCCCATGATGCCGGATTTTTTTTGTGACAAAAGAACTGTTCGGTGAAAACCAGATGAACCAAAAGGAAAAGATATGACAACCGCTGGCGCCAGTCCCTTTGATATTCCCAACATCCGCTGGTTCATCGCGTTTCGGGTGTTTTTCAACTCCCGGTTTTACTATCCGGTGTTCACCATTTTGTTTCTGGATTTCGGCCTGACCGTTGCCCAGTTTTCCGTTCTCAACGCTGTATGGGCCGCCACCATTGTTCTGGCGGAAGTGCCGTCCGGTGCGGTGGCCGATATCATCGGCAGAAAACGGCTGCTCAATTTTGCCGCCGGGGTGATGATTGTTGAAATCGGCATTATCAGCTTCATGCCCCGGATCGATCCAGTGGTGATTTTTACAGTATTTCTGGTGAACCGGGTGCTCAGCGGCCTGGCTGAGGCAGCTGCCAGCGGCGCGGATGAGGCCCTGGCCTATGACAGCCTGAAACAGGCGGGCATGGCAGACCAGTGGGGCCGGGTCCTGGAGCTGCTCATGCGGTATCAGGCAATCGGATTTGTGGTGGCCATGACCACCGGGGCTGCCGTATATGACCCGAATTTCATGGGCCGTGCGGCGGAACTGCTGGGGCTGAATATTGTACTGACCCCGGATATGACCATGCGGTTTCCCTTGTACCTGACCTTTGTGCTGGCCCTGCTGGCCTTTGCAAGCACCCTGAAAATGAGGGAGCTGGCGGATGCGGCACAGACGGAAAACGACAAATCCGTAAAACATACCCTGGCTGTGACCCTGAAGGCGGGGGTTTGGATTGTGAAAACCCCGTTCGTCCTGTGGGTGATGCTGTTCGGCATGCTTTTGGACGGCACCATCCGCATGGTAATCACCCTGTCCAGCCAGTATTACCGGATGATCGATATTCCGGAATCTGTTTTCGGGCTCATGGGATCGGTGGTGGCCCTGCTGGGCATGGTGGTGCCGAAAATCGCCCGGCAGATCGCTGAAAACCGCTCTCCGAAGGTTGCCCTGGCTGTCACTGCGGGCCTGGCTGTCACAGGGCTTGCCGCCATGAACGGGTTCTGGCCCAAGCTGGGCCTGGTGCCGGCCCTTGTCACCTTTTCCGCCATGTATTTTACCGGGTTTTTTGTCAGCTTCTATGTCAACCGGGAAACCGATTCCAGACAGCGGGCCACGGTATTGAGCTTCAAGGGCTTGGCCTACAATATTTCCTACGGACTTCTGGGGGTGGCCTACGCCCTGGTATTGAAGCTGGCGAAAGCCGGTCTGGACCCTGCAGCGGACCTGTCTTCAGAAACAATGGAAAACCTGGTGTTTGTGGAAACCTTTTTCTGGTTTCCTTTGTCTTTCACTGCCGGTTTTCTGTTACTTGGCGCGGTGTGTGCGGTCTTTTTCAAACGCTTGAAACGGCGGTAAGAAAAAGATTGCGCTGAACAGGGCGCCGGCCCCTGAATGACAAGGAGTTGCGCATTGACACAGTGCGGTCTTCGGTGATATGAAAGGCATAAGCTGTGAATGCCCTGCCGACTGGATAATATATCATGGACATCCCCATTGATTTTGACCGGATCACCCGGTTGTTTGAGACCGCCCGAAGCGAGGGCAGGTATTTTCTCTATGAATATGAGGTATACCGGCTGCTGGCCTGCTCCGGTGCGGAAACCCCGCCGAAAAATCATCTGCTGACCAGGGGAGAGCGGTTTTCCGATGAAGCGCTGACGGCATTGCCCGGTGACCGGTCCGTATTGAAAATCGTATCCCCCGCCATCATCCACAAAACCGAAGTAGGGGGTGTCCGGATAGTGGAAAAGGATGCCAACAAAATACGGTCAACGGTCCGGCGCATGTTTTATGAGGTGCCGGAAGATTATGCTGCCTGGGTCCGGGACCAGGAGCTTGCCGGCCCCTACCGGGGACTGACTGGAAAAGCATTGGTCACCGCAGTTGCCCGGGATATCAAAGGGGTGCTCCTGGTCCAGTATATGCCGCCCGATTCCCAAGCATTTGGCAATGAACTCATTGTGGGGCTGCGCCATACCAGGGAGTTTGGCACCATCCTCAGTGCAGGGCTGGGGGGAACGGATACGGAACTGTATGCCAGACGGTTCAGGAAGGGCCAGGCCATTGTGGCAGCCTCCACAGCCATGGAAGACGGCCCCGGGTTTTTTCAGCTTTTCCGTCACACCATCTCCTATCGGAAACTGGCCGGCCTGACCAGGGGACAACGGCGGATCGTCACAGATGAGCAGATCATGGAGTGTTTTGAATCCTTTGTGCGCATCGGCAATTTCTATTCCAGGGCCAATCTTGAGGCACCCTTTATCATTGAGGAACTGGAGATCAATCCCTTTGCCTTTACCGATTACCTCATGGTGCCACTGGACGGTCTGTGCCGGTTTTCCCTTCCAAAAAAACAACCAGGACAGCGGCCGGTGGCAAAAATAGATCCTCTGCTGCATCCTGAGAGTATCGGTATCATCGGTGTGTCCGCCACCCGGAAAAATTTCGGGCGCACCATTTTAGACAATATCCTGGCAGAGGGGTTTGATAAAGACCAGGTGGTGGTGTTTAAAAAAGACAAAGATGCCATTGACGGGGTGCGCTGCCTTGACGGCCTTGCCGGTCTGGGAAAAGACAGGATACAGAAACTGGATCTGTTTATTGTGGCGGTGGGGGCCTCCCAGGTGCCGGATCTGGTGGAAGAGATCATCCGCAGGGATGCGGCACGGTCTGTCATGCTGATTCCCGGGGGCATGGGCGAGACAAAAGAGAGCCAGGACCGGGCCCGGCAGGTGGTGGAGCAGATCCATGCCGCCCACGCCCTGGCGGGCGGGGGGCCGGTGTTCCTGGGCGCCAACTGCATGGGGGTGATTTCCCGGCCCGGGCGGTATGACACCTGGTTTATTCCGGATGAAAAACTGCCCAAGGTGCGCAAAAAAGGGTATCACCGGTCGGCCCTGATCAGCCAGAGCGGGGCGTTCATGCTCCACCGCACCCACCAGTCCCCGTTTTTGTCACCAGCCTATATGATTTCCATGGGCAACCAGACAGATCTCACCCTCGGGGATATGGTAGAGTATTTTAAAGACAGCGACCGGGTGGATGTCATTGCCGTGTATGCGGAAGGGTTTACCGACCTGGACGGCCTGGCATTCTGCAGGGCGGTGCAGGGGGCGGTGTTGGCAGGCAAAGAGGTGGTGTTCTACAAGGCAGGACGAACCCCGGAAGGAAAGGCTGCCACCGGCAGCCACACCGCTTCTCTGGCCGGAGATTACATGGTATGTGAAAGCAGTGTTTCTCAGGCCGGGGCCATTGTTGCCCGCAGTTTCACCGAGTTCCAGGATCTGATGCTGCTGGCGGAAACTTTGAGCCGCAAAACCATCCAGGGCAACCGCCTGGCAGCTGTCAGCGGGGCCGGATTCGAGGCGGTGGGCATGGCTGATTCCATTCAGTCTGATGATTATTCCCTGGCGCTTTCCCGATGTGAAGACACCACCTGGCAGCAGGTGGCACAGGTGTTGAAAAACAAGGGCCTGTCTTCTCTTGTGACCCTGGCCAATCCCCTGGACATCAATCCTGCGGCAGATGATCAAGCCCATGCCCTGATCTGTGAGATTCTGGCCACAGACCCCCATGTGGATGCCGTTATCCTGAGCCTGGATCCCTTGTCGCCTGCCATGAAAACACTGGACAGCACAACGGTTTCAGCATTTGACATGCACCGGAGGGACAGTATCCGGCAGCTGATGTCAGACCTGGTGCAAAAAACCGATACCCCCGTTGTGACAGTGGTGGACGGGGGCAGGCTCTATGACCCGCTGCGGGATGCCCTTATGGCAGCCGGCGTGCCGGTATTCCAGGTATGCGACCAGGCGGTTGCGGCCCTGGCCCTGTATATTCAGGGACGGCTGCGGGCAGATGCCATCCGGTCTGGCGCCGGACTTATCACCTGAAACAGGAGCAGATATGGCAGATGTAATTTCCGCAAACTGGGAGGATCGGCTGATCGCTCCTGAAAAAGTATTGAACCACATAAAGCCCGGCATGACGATTTTCATCGGCACCGGACCGGCTGCCCCCAGAACCCTGATAAAGACCCTGCTGAATGTGGATACCCGCAATATCAGGGATCTTGAACTGGTGCAGTTGGCGGTCCTGGGGGATACCACCCTGTCGGTGGACAAGCTCAATGCCCCGAACCACCGGCTGAAAACTTTTTTTTCCGGGTATATTGCCTGGGACACCATCTCTTCCGGACAGGTGGATTTGATCCCGGCCTATTACTCGGAGATTCCCCAGGTTATCAAATCCGGGAAACTGGATATCGATGTGGCCCTTGTTCAGATCACCCCGCCGGATGATTCCGGTTACTGCAGCCTGGGCGTGGCAGTGGATGTGGCCAAAGAAGCCATGGACCATGCATCCCTTGTGGTGGGGGAGATTAATACAAAAATGCCTTTTACCTATGGTGACACCTTTGTCTCCATTGATGATTTTGACCTGCTGGTCAGATCCGACCGTGATCCGGTGCTGTATGCCCCGCCGCCGGTGACGGATCAGATGCGGCAGGTGGCGGCCAATGTTGCATCGGTGATCAAGGACGGAGACTGTCTGAGTTTTTCTTTCGGGCCTTTGTTTGAGGCACTGGTTCCCCATCTGTCGGTCAAAAAAAATCTGGGTGTGCACTCGCTTTACTTTACGGATGCTTTGGCTGAGCTGGTGAATTCAGGTGCTGTGACCAATTCGCGCAAATCGCCTTTCCGGGGCAAATCCCTTGTTTCTTACGCCCTGGGTACCAAAGAGCTGTTGTGCTGGCTGGACAGAAATCCGCTGGTGGAATTTCAGGGCATTGACTGGGTGTGCAATTCCCGGTTTATTGCCAACAATCCCCAGTTTGTGGCCCTGTATGAGGCACGGAAAGTGGATATTTTAGGCAGTGTGGCCTTTCCTCTCAAAGGTGCGGTGATCACCGGTCCGGGGGAGGTCATCGATTTTTTCAAAGGGGCTGAAGCCTCTGCTGACGGTGCCACCATTATCGGACTGCCCAGCAGGGATGAAAACGGCAAACCCAATATCCTGCTCAGCCTCCAGAACTATGCCAATCAGCTCCGGTTGAGAGAATCAGTGCATATGATTGCCACAGAATACGGGGTGGCCAACCTGAAATGGCGGACCCTGCGGGAGCGGGCCCAGGCACTGATAGACATCGCCCATCCGGATGACCGCCAGTTTTTGATCACCCAGGCCAGGGAGCGCAAAATCATATATCCCAACCAGATTTTTCTTTCTGAGTCCGCCCATCTGTACCCTGCCCATATTGAGGAGACAAAGACCTTCAAAGGCGGGGCTGCGATCCGGTTCAGGGCCATGAAACCCTCGGACGAAGAAGGGATGCGCCGGTTTTTTTACCGGTGCTCCAAAGAGATGATTTTTTACCGGTTTTTTTATTCTATCAAAACCATGGACCACGACAAAATGCAGACCTATGTGAACGTGGATTATCACAGGGAATTTTCCATTGTGGGGCTGGTGGTGGAAGAGGGAAACCAGAAAATCATTGCCGAGGCAAGGATGGTCAAGGATGAGCGGACCGCCTTCGCTGAGGTGGCCTTTCTCATTGATGATCGGTTTCAGGGTATCGGCATCGGGACCTATCTTTTGTCCCGTCTGGTTGAACAGGCCAGGGAACAGGGTCTCAAAGGGCTGACCGCCGAGGTGCTGGCGGATAACCAGCCCATGATCAAGGTGTTTGAAAAATCAGGCCTTCCTCTGGAAGCCAGCCTGGGCGGCGGGATGTACCATCTTACACTCAGCTTCACTGATTAGCCATTTCCATACCCGGTTTTTTTATTGCTGTGCAACTTATGTGGATGCAGAATTCAAGATTTTTTCAACCCTGCCGATAAAGAATGCATATTGTTAAAATTTATGTCCAGGGAGACCCACCATGAAATCCATTGCCGGTTTACCCGCCCCGCTGCAGGCACAATTGGGGGGCAAAAACCTCCAGCAGACAGATGCGTTTCACCATGAACGGTTTTTGCATGTGGTTGAAAAATTGGAAGCCGGTCTGACCATTCAGACCCGGGAAGGGGATGTGGTCAGCCTCTCCTCAGGGTCTTTTGCCGAGTTGACATCTTCTGAATACAACAGCCGGGGAATTGTGCAGACCCGGGACAGCGCGGCCCGGGTCAGTCACCACCAGAGAGAGGTGTCCCTGTATACACGGGAGTCTTTCTCCTTTACGGTTGCAGGAGATTTGAATGACCAGGAACTGGCGGATATTGATGCCATTATTCAGGGCATTGACGCGATTATCGGACAAATGGCGGCCGGTGATATGGAAGGTGCTGTTTCCCAGGCCATGGACATGGAGGGGTTTGCATCCATTTCCATGTATACGGCGGATATTTCACTGGAACAAAGATATGCATACCAGGAAACTGTGCAGTCCCGGCAGTCCGTAACAGATGTGCCGTCCCATTCCCGGTCTGCCCCTTCCCGTCACCTGCCGGCAGCAGAAGCATCTGCATCCTTCACAGACAAGATGGCCAGGTTCATGGAAAAACAAAATGAGATGCTGGCGGTAAAATCAGCACCGGGCCTGGACAAGTTGTTCCGCCATCACCAGAAAAATTTCGAAAAATTAGATCAGGCACAGGGTCCGCTGTCTCTTGTCCTGGAAAATGCAAGAAAGCAGATGGATCAGCTGATTGCAGAGATGGTGAAAACCAGCTTTAAGGGGCAGATGGACCAGACAGCCTGATATTTCACCGTAAGGTTATCCATGTGTCGGGTGTCTGTCTATGGCTTTTTCAGGAAGGCTTCAACCAGGCGGATGCGGTTGTTCTCAAAATTTTCGGACATGGTAAATGGAAAAGACAACGCATTTTCACCAAACACCAGATGGGGACCTAAAGGACGTGTA
>JAABTU010000478.1 GCA_011389715.1 Desulfotignum sp. | reverse complement strand
TGCAAAGGCGGTCAAGGCAAAGGTGGATATTGTTTCCATTGAGACCGCCCTGAAACTGTATAAGCTTGATAACGGGGTGTACCCGACAACCGACCAGGGTATTGCCGCACTGGTGGAAAAACCGAATACCGAGCCTGTTCCCATGAACTGGAAGGAAAAAGGGTATCTTGAAAAGGCAAGGGTTCCCAAAGACCCGTGGGGCAGGGAGTATCTGTATCTGTCCCCGGGGATTCATGATGACTATGATATTATCTCCTACGGGGCGGACGGGGTTCCCGGGGGGGAGGGGAAAGACAAAGACATAAACAGCTGGGAACTTGAATAAATATCAGGACATATCCGGTTTCACCCTGATAGAACTGATTGTTGTCATGGCTGTTATCAGCAGCCTGTTGTTTTTTTCGCTTCCTGTGTTCAGGGATCTGACGCTGTTTTCCAGTGGCACAGATCAGGCTGGTGATATGGTCCGGTTGATAAATGACCTGAAAAAAAGAGCGGTGGAACAGAATGCAGATCTGGTGATGCACATGGACACCCTGTCAAACAAGGTGTGGGTCACCAGTGACCACATGGACGCTGCACAAAAAGAGGAAGCCGAGGAAAACAGTGCACAGCTTTCCACAGACATTGTTGTTTCAGGCGTTGCATACCCGGATATGCCCCTTACCGATTTTCTGGAATTGAAAATCCATTTCAGCAGGCATGGGTATTCAGACGCCGCCCATATCCATATAATTGAAAACCAGAAATATATAACCCTGAAAATCGCACCCTTTCTTCCCCGGGTGCAGGTCAAAGAAGGCCATGAGCGTTTTGAAGACTGTTTCTAAAACACAGGGTTTTACCCTTCTGGAGGTCATGATCAGTGTGTCGATCATTGCCCTTGTGTTTGTATCACTTTTCAGGATGCAGTCCGGGACCATTTCCCTTGCCCAGACAGGACAGTTCAACACGATCGCCCCCATACTGGCAGCACAGCTGATTGCCCAGGTTGAGCAGGATGCCCAAAACTGGTCACAGTCTGAAGGGGATTTTGGAGAAAGCCATTCCGGATTCACCTGGACATGTGAAATTTTTGACATATCCCTTGATGCACTGGATTTTATCAGAGAAGAAAGCGCGGACAGCCTCAAAAAAATTCATATAAAGATAACCGGATCGGGTGAACAGACAACTTATGAAGTGACAACCTGGAGAATTGCTGTTGAATAAGGTGGTTACAGAAGGCAGGGCAGGATTTACCTTTCTTGAGGTGATGATTGCGATACTGATATTTTCTGTGGTCATCACAACCTTGTTTTCATCTTTTCAGGCATTTATCCATGCAGGTGCTGCTGTCAAGGAGAGCATTGCCGATACAGAGAAAATCAGCGCTGTTTTCAAGAGGATGCACAGGGATATGGAAGGGGTCTACGTGGTGCAGCTGCCCCGGTATAAAAAACCGGCATTCAATTCAGAACCTGACCCGTTTCGGCTGACAGGCAGTGAAGAGATTGTGGGAGGACAAACCGTATCTTATCTGGTATTTTCATCTTCTGCCCATGCAAAAACCGGCATGGACCCGAGAAACGGGATTGCACAGATCTTTTATTATACAAAGGAAAATGATAACAATACCCTTGATCTTTTCCGGGGGGATGTACTGCCGCCGTATCCCGAGGAACCCGCCGGGTGTAATGACCCGGTGCTGTGTACCGGCATTTCAGGCTTTGAACTGCTGTTTACGGACAAAGATGGCGAACAATACCGGAGTTGGGATTCTGATTCTGAAGAATTTGCATATGCTTTTCCGGTACGGATTGATATCAAAATTGTTTTTGGCCCCAAAGAGCAGGAAACGACTTTTGAAACTGCTGTGGGCTTGATGTCCCAGAGGGGGACTGTTGAGTAGGTTTTTTTGCAATGAACGCGGGGTGGCCCTTGTGGTGACCATCGCTGTTGTGGCGATTCTGGTGGCTGCCGGCTTGCAGTTGGGAAAGGTTACCGGTGACGCGGTGCTGATGACTATGGTTGAAAAAGACCAGTTCCAGGCCCGGCAGCTGGCGATTTCAGGCATTGAACTTGCAAGGGTTATTCTGGCGGAGGATGCGGCCATGAACGCAATAGATTCGGTGCAGGAAGCATGGGCTGACCCGAATAAGCTGGCCCTGGCACTCAGTGTCCTGGGACGGGAGACGGAAAACATGTCTGTAAAGATCACAGATGAGTTGTCCAAAATTCAGGTGAATGCCCTGATCAGGCAGTTTCCCGGCAACCAGGTAAATCCTGACCAGGCAGGGGTGTGGGAAAATTTTTTCAGGCCGTTTTTTTCAAGCGACAAAGCCCTGGATG
Source organism: Desulfotignum sp. (assembly GCA_011389715.1). Classification (GTDB taxonomy): domain Bacteria; phylum Desulfobacterota; class Desulfobacteria; order Desulfobacterales; family Desulfobacteraceae; genus Desulfotignum. The sequence continues at coordinate 10,262 of JAABTU010000478.1, read as the reverse complement.
ACAGAGATCCTGCCATGATCATCAACTCTGTGAAAGACTGGCTCGATGCTGAAGATGATGATGCCATCAGCGGTCTTTCCGGTGCGGAATCAGACTATTACCAGGGATTGGAGCCGCCTTACGCATGTGCCAACGGCCCGTTTAACCATATAGATGAGCTGTTGTCCGTGCAGGGGATCTCAAAAGATATTCTGGAGAAAGACCAGACAGACCTGAGCGTGCCAGCCTTGGACCAGGCATTTGATAACATGGATGCTGCGCCAGAATCCATCACCTTAAGTGATGTGTTCACCGTGTATGGACTGGACGACAGATCCCTACAAGACAGCGGCTTCCGGTACTCAGGGCAGATAAATATCAATACAGCTGACATGGCCGTTCTGTCAGCGATTCTTCCCGAAGGAATGGAAGGCCTGGCACAGGAGCTTATTGATTTCAGAGAACAGAAATCTGATGACGAAGAAACCTTTGTGAACCAGCTGGGGAGAGGATGGTATAAAAAAATCATCGGCCTGTCTCCAAAAGAACAGCAGCGCATGGACCGCCTTGTCAGGTATACAAGCGATACCTTTAAAATCGAGTCAACAGCCTTGCACAACAATACATCTGTAACACTTTGCGCTTTTGTGAAAAGAGAAAAAGACAGCACCTCCGGAAAGTGGCAGTGCCGGATTATACAGATGGAAAGGCAATAACGCCAACAGGAAAAAAGGAACAATTGATGACAAAATCTTTTCTGCGGCTCGACATCGATCATTTCGGCATCAGTGCCAAGGTGGTGGAGCAGGGGTATAAAAAGCGGTCTGTCACAGACGAATGTCGGATTTTGTTCGCAGATGTAACCCCTGAAGAGGAAGCCCAGGATCTTTTTGGTACTGCAGTGGATATGCTTGCCCAGAAGATGGACCTGCAGTCATTTTCAAAAGCTGTTATTTTCGTACCCACAGGTGATATCTGTTATAGAATTTTGTCTGTGCCTTTCAGATCAGGCAAAAAAATTTCTCAGATTCTGTCCTTTGAACTTGAATCTTTCCTGCCGGGAAATGATGAAGCGTATATATCGGATTTTCATCTGCTGGATATCCCGGGAGATGAAAATCTGGTCCTGAGCGGCGCCATTGCTGAGACTGCTGTAGAATCATATTTTACTGCGCTTGCCTGTTTTAACATCCATCCCCGGGTGATTGCACCAAAGGGTTACGCAGCTGTGACAGGTTTTTTACAACAACGAAAAGAGATCTCCTCTTTTGTATTTATCTATCTTGCCCGGTATGAATCCGCCCTGGTGCTGGTAAACAACCGCATTCCCAGCGCCGTGCGGACATTTTACCCCGGGATAAAGGCATCAGGCGAGAGTCTGGCAGCTGCTGTCAGGCAGACCATTATCGGTTTCAACCAGAGAACCGGGTTCCAGGTGGCATTTGACATTGTTGTGTGCATGGATGAAAAATCATCCAGCGCAGACATGATCAGCCACACCCTTGAAACAAAACTGGCAGACCTGGCAGGTCTGAGACCGGTGGAGGCAGGATGTCAGAAAGGACCGGTGGTGGAGATAATCAGTCCTGACGGCCTGCTGTCGGATATTGTCCCGGACAAACATGTCAGATATCTGTTTAATTTTTGCAGGGGAAAGTATGGGGCCAGTTCATTTGTGAACACCTATTTTTCCCAGATTGCAGCAAGCGTTGCATTGTTTGTCTGTTTTCTGGGATTGGTGCTGGCCCGTGCAGGCATTGACAATGCAAAACTGCAGGATCAAATTGCAGCCATTGACCAGACAGCGGTGTCAATCTATATGGAGACCTTTCCAGATAAAACCAGGGTCCAGGATCCCTATCTCCAGATGCAGGCCAATGTAAGGGAAGCCATGAAAAATACAGGCACAACAATTGATACAAACCTTTCTGGTAATGATGCAGATGTCAAGGTCCTGGAGATAATCGATGATATATCCCAAAAAATACCGGATGCCATTGATGTGGAAATATCAGGCCTTCTGTTCAACAAAGGACGGTTGGTCCTGTCCGGCTCAACCGATAATTTCAATAATGTGGATAATATCAAAACCAGGCTGGAGTCAGCAGCCCTGTTTCAAAAGGTCGGTATAAGCGGGGCTGCAGCAGACAAGCAGGGGGACAGGGTGAATTTTAAATTTAATATAGAATTGTGAAAAAATAGCCATGATTGCTTTGTCAGGTCGTGAAAAGCTGGTAGTGATTGCAGGTGCTGCATTCCTATTGGTGTTTTTCGGATATCAGCTGGTGATTGCCCCGGTGTTTGAAAAACGCCAGACCCTCTCCCAGGTGCTGCAACAAAAACAGACAGCCTTAGATGAAATGGTTTTGCTGCAGCAGCAGTATACATCTGTTTCTTCTTCTTTTGACGCCAGGGCACAGGCACTTGCAGACAGAGAAAAAGGGTTTTCCCTGTTTGCCTTTCTGGACTCCCGGGCACAGCAAAGCGGGGTGAAAACCAATGTGGCATATATGCAGCCTTTCAGCAAAGAGATCGAAAATGCCTCTTACACAATTGAAACCGTAAAATTCAAACTGGTAGAGGTGTATTTAAAGGAACTGGTGGATTTTCTGCACCGGATCGAATCATCTGATAACGGGGTTGCAATAACCGCTTTATCTTTGAACAAAACCGGTGCAGACAAAGAAAAACTGGATGCAATTATCGAGGCCCAGACACTGATGGTAAAGGACAATTAACGGCATGAACATCAAACTGCTTCTGTTTTACGCTTTGTTTTCCATGGCAGCCTTTGTGTTGTTTGTGTTTGTATTGTTTCCCGGCAAAAAGGTGGCAGCATATCTGTCCCGGACAGTGGCCATGCCGGATGCAATGATACAGGTGCGCATGGAGGATGCCGATCTTTACCCGCCCCTGCGTGTATTCTTCGAAAACACCCGTTTTTCCCTGGGCCCTGATATAACCATAACCCCCCAGACCTTTGGCATATCTTTGTCTCTGCCGGCATTTTTTGAAAATGATAAAAATATCGGCTTTCAATCAAAAATATTCCAGGGAACCGCCAACGGCAGCTTCAGGGTTACCAGCCTTGATCCTCTGGCAGTGTCTGAGGCACAAATAACCATGTCTGACATCAAAATCACCCAGTTTTTTTATCAGACAGATCTTGCTGATATTACCCTAAGCTCTGAAATTAATGGTGAATATAAATTTTTTGGACAGGAAAATGAAAAACAACAGGGCAGGGGAACCTGTGTTATCCGAAATGTTTCCGCAGTCATGGAAAATTCATTGTTCAACAAGATGAATCTGCCTTTGGTTGATTTTTCTCAGATTGAAGCAGCATATACCCAGACGGGCAATACCATAACCATAACAAATTGTATTGCAAAAGGGTCCATTGTTCATATAAAACTCACAGGAGATATCCAACTGGGATTTCCATTGAAGGAAAGCCGGCTGAATCTGATGGGCCTGGTGCTGCCGGAATCACCGTATCTGGCAGTGCTTGCAGATAATGCAGCCATAAAAGCTGCGGTGAAAAACATTTCCAGAGACGGGATTACATTTGGGCTTTCAGGAACATTAATGCATCCGAAGATCGGAATATGAAACATTTATTTGCCTTGATCCATATGGGGGTGATTGCTGCCATGGCATATGTCGGTGCTGATCTTTTTTATGCCGCTATACTGCCGGACATCGGAAAACCGCCGGAACGGGGAGTGGCTTCTGCCCCGACAGAAACAGATGCAGGCCGCAAGGTTCAGGCTGTTTCTGATTCTGATCAATATGGTGCCATTGTCAAAAGAAATCTGTTCAAAGTGGAGATAGAAAAAAAGGAAACACCTGTTGAAACCTCGCCGGAACCGGTAAAACTTGAACCCACAAACCTGAAACTGGCCCTCTGGGGAACGGTTACAGGGTCTTCTGATGTATGGGCGGTGATCGAAGATAAAAATGCCAGACAGCAGGCCCTGTACCAGAAGGGAGATATGGTGCAAGGAGCACAGGTCAAAGAAATTTTGCGCCATGAAGTGATACTCAATTTTCAGGGCAAAGACCAGGTGCTTGAAATGCAGACAGACTTGTCAGGCAAACCTGTTGCTCCCTCCCTTGTAAATACTGCCGGCACTGCGGCCGCCCACATGGCCCAGAATCAAGCGCTGGCCGGGCCGATGCTGGAGAATGCCAAAGAAATTATGAGACAGATTAAATTCCGGCCCTATTTTTCCCAGGGGGTGCCGGACGGGCTTATGGTTTACGGCATACGGCCTGATTCGATTTTCAGGCAGATCGGGTTGAGAAATGGTGATATTGTCAAGGATATCAATGGAACACCCATTGTGACAGCAGCAGATGGGATGAACATGCTCATGGAGATTCAGGAAACACAAGAGATCGGTATGACCGTTTTAAGAAGGGGTAAGACAATGGATCTGTCATTTCCGGCAACTGATTATGAAACTGAAACGGTGGAACAGGAACGGGAACGGGAACAGGAAAATGAACAAATGCCCCAGCCCTCTGTTGAGGAAACCAGTAAAGGAGATCAACCATAATGTTGTGCAGCAGAAATCCGGTATGGCAGGCTGTTGTTTTGTATGTATGCTGTTTTTGTTTTTTGGCCGGCATTTCCCGGGGCCATGCAGTTGAACCCCCGGACCAGAACGGTTCAGATTCCCAGCTTGTCTCCATTGATTTTAATGATGTTGATATTAATGTGTTTATAAAATTTATCAGCAAATTGACCGGGAAAAATTTTGTGGTGGACAACCGGGTCCGGGGCAAGGTGACCATAATTTCTCCCACCAAAATGTCTGTAGAAGCTGCCTACAGGGTTTTTGAATCAGTGCTTGAAATAAACGGTTTTGCAACGGTTACATCCGGCAGTGTGATCAAAATTATTCCCATGCCCAATGCAAAAGGAGACAATATCGATACAAGCGTTGTGACAGAAGGTGTACTCAGAGAAGATCCTGAGGACAGAATTGTGACAAGAATTATCCCGTTGAACTATGCCAGTGCCGAAGAACTGCGCAAACTGTTTCTTCCCCTGGTGCCCAAAGGAAGCGTGCTTTTGGCCTATTCTGATACCAACATGCTGATTGTCACGGCAACCCATTCCAGTATCAGCCGGCTGCTGAAAATTGTGGATGAAATCGATGTGAAAAGTACCGGCAGACAAATTTCGGTGATCCCTGTCAAATATGCAGATGCACAAAAACTGGTGCAGAATATTTCAGCGGTTTTTTCCGCCCGGTCAAGGGGGGTGAAAGGCCGGCCCAATCAGGAGGACGATGTGACCTTTGTGGCTGATGAAAGGACCAACACCATTATCCTGCTGGCCAGTGGATTTGAAATCCAGCGGATTAAGGACCTGGTGGGTATACTGGACCAGAAAATCGCCAAGGGCGGGGAAAAGATACGGGTGTATTACATGGAACATGCCTCAGCAGAGGATCTGGTTAAAGTGCTCCAGGAAATACCTGCCATGGAGAATCAGCAACCCCAGACCCCGGGTCAGAGGAGCGCGCCGCTGCTGTCGGGAAAGGTGAAAATAATGGCTGATAAAGCCACCAACAGCCTTATTATCATGGCGGAAAAAGAAGATTATCCGATACTGGAAGAGGTTATATCCAAACTGGATATTCCCCGGTCAATGGTTTATATTGAAAGCCTTATCATGGAAGTGAATATGACCCGGGGACTGAACATCGGCACAGAATGGAAGGCAGCCCAGGGATTTAGCGATGACAGCAAGGTGGTATTCGGCGGATTCGGTGCTACAGGTGGTACAGGACACTCCAATCTTTCAGACGTCGCCGGCTCGGGCACTTTTCCGACCGGGTTTTCAGTGGGGGTTCTGGGGGAAAACTTCAATATCGGCGGTGTGACTTTTCCAGATATCCAGGCAGTTGTCCAGGCCTTTCAAAATGATAAGGATGTAAATATTCTGGCTACCCCCCAGATCTTGACCATGGAAAACGAGGAAGCCATAATTACCGTGGGCAAGAATGTACCTTTCCAGACACGGTCGGCGGCAGCCGATATAGGCACACAAGTATACAGTTCCTTTGAATACAGGGATGTGGGGATCAACCTCAAGATCACTCCCCAGATAAGCAAAGACAGGCTGGTCAAGCTCCAGGTGAACCAGGAATTGACAAAACTGGACTCGGTCAACCAGACAAGTCCCGACAGACCCACAACATTGAAACGGCAGATAGAAACAACCATTATTGTCGAAGATGGCAACAGCGTAGTAATCGGGGGCCTGATAGATGAAAGCATGACAAGCTCAGAATACAAAACCCCCTGTCTGGGGGATGTGCCTGTCCTGGGCTGGGCATTTAAAAGCGTTTCACAGGGGGAAGAAAAAACCAACCTGTATATTTTTCTGACCCCCAGGGTTGTAAGAAGTTCCTGGGAGTTGAACAAGATTTACAAGGAAAAATCCGAGGAGATGAACCTGATAAAAAAAGGGGAGGTGCTGTTATACAACAAAATGCCCAAAGATGAAGACAAGGCAGAAGAGAATATGGATGAATCCACAGACGCCGGGACACAAATACCCCAATGATTGATACATTTTTCGACATCATTGAGAAAAAGGCAGGGCTTTCAAAAGCCAACTGCGAAAAACTCAAGACAGCCTGTTTAAAAGACCGCTCCAGGCTGCTTGAAGCTGCTGTGGAAACCAGGCTTGTTCTGGAAAACGAAGTGCTTGAAGTGCTGTCAAAGATATATGCAGTCCCCTTTACAGCGGTTATTTCAGTGGATTATGTCAAAGACGGTGTTACCGCTATTGTTTCGCGACAATTTTTAAAAAAATGCCTTATGGTTCCGCTGCTCAAAGAAAAAGGCGATGCCATTATCGCAGTGAATGACCCATCTGACTTAAGCTATGCCGATGATATCGCGGCCCGGCTGGATATGGATGATTATACCCTTGTTCTGGCACCCAGAAACCAGATCCTGTCAGCCATCAATGCCCTGTATGACCGATCCGGTGAAAGCGCCCAGCAGCTTGTCGATACCATGGAAGACAATGGATTGAACCTTATTGATGAATTTGAACGTACCATGGACCTGCTGGATGACACCAGTGATGCACCGGTCATACGGCTGGTGAACCATATGATTTCCCAGGCAGTCAAGGCAGGGGCCAGCGATATCCATGTGGAACCCTTCCAGGAAATTTTAAAGATCAGGTACCGGATTGACGGTATTTTATATGAAATGTTCAACCCTCCCAAGGGACTTCAGGCATCATTGATATCAAGAATCAAGGTCATGGCCAGGATGAACATTGCTGAAAAAAGGGTGCCCCAGGATGGCCGGGCCCAGGTCAGGATCGGGGACCAGGAGATTGATATTCGTATTTCCACTGTGCCCACCTCCCATGGAGAGCGCCTGGTAATGAGGCTTTTGAACAAGTCAGGGTATTTTCTTGAATTTTCCCAGTTCGGTCTGTCCGAGGACAATTATCAGCTCATCAACAAAATTATCCGGCAGAACAACGGTATTGTGCTGGTCACAGGTCCCACGGGCAGCGGCAAAACCACTACCCTGTATGCGGCCCTGTCGGAAATTAATTCCCCTGATAAAAATATCATCACCATTGAAGATCCGGTGGAATACAATCTCCAGGGGATCGGCCAGATCCAGGTGAATCCCAAAACCGGGATTACCTTTGCCAAAGGACTGCGCTCCATCGTCCGTCAGGACCCGGATATCGTGCTCATCGGAGAGATCAGGGACCTGGAAACAGCAGAAATTGCCATCCAGTCAGCCCTTACCGGGCATCTTGTATTTTCAACACTGCACACCAATGATTCCGCCGGCGCTGTCACCCGGCTGGTGGACCTGGGGATGGAGCCCTATCTTATCGCCTCTTCGGTCAACTCCGTGATTGCCCAGCGCCTTGTCCGGGTGCTGTGCAATGCCTGCAAAGAACAGTACCATCTGGATGAAACCCATATCAGGGTTCTGAATGCCGGGGGGGAAAAATATATTGGAAAAACTGCCTTTAAACCGGTGGGCTGTTCCAAATGTTTTAATACCGGGTATTCCGGCCGGCAGGCCATCTTTGAGATCATGATCCTGACCGATGCCCTCAAAAGCCTGGTGTTAAAAACATCTGATGCCAACCAGATCAAGGCTGCCACGGTAAAGTCCGGCATGGCAACACTGCGCCAGGACGGCATGGCAAAGGTTATCAACGGGACCACATCAATAGGAGAGGTGCTCCGGGTCACCCAGGAATAATGGTGTGACAAAATGTCGGTGGCTACTGAATGAGCTGATTGATTTCAAAAATCGGCAGGCAGATGGCCAGAATAATGGCGCCCACCACAATCCCCATCACCAGGATGATAATCGGTTCGATCAGGGAAGTCGCAGCGGTGACGGTTGTCTGCACATCTTTTTCAAAAAGATCAGCTGTTTTTTCCAGCATTTTTTCGATTTCACCACTGGTTTCACCGATTTTAATCATCTGGGATGCCAGGCTGGGAAAGGCGCTGCTCCGGGCAAGCACATCTCCGAGCTCTCCGCCTTGTTCAACCGTATCGCATGCCTTCAGGATGAGATCATACAATACCCTGTTGCCGGCAATGCTTTTGGTGATATTCAATGCCGTCAGCATGGGGACACCGTTTTCCAGCAAAGATCCCAGGGTCCTTGTAAACCGTGCGGCGATGATTTTTTTTAAAAGCCCGCCGGTGACCGGCATGGAGATGAGCAGATTGTCAATAAACCTGGCACCTTTCCGGGTTTTTCTGACCAGAAAAAAAAGCATGAAAAAAGCAAAAGGTGCCAGTACAATTGCCCACCAGAAAGTTTTGAAAAAGGTGCTGACAGAAATAAGTATAATGGTGGGCATGGGCAGCTGGTGGTTCATGTCGGAAAATATGTTTACAATGCCCGGCACCACATAGGTTAAAAGAACAATCAGCACCCCGAAGCCTATTGCCGCCATTAAAACCGGATACGCCAAAGATGCCTGGATTTTCTTTTTTGAATCTTCTCTGTTTTCCGTAAAATCAGCCAGCCGTTCCAGAACAATTTCCAGTGTACCGGAAGATTCACCGGCATTGACCATATTTATGAATATCGGTGAAAACACATTGGGATACAATCCCAAAGCTGTGGCAAAGCTGCTGCCCTCTTCTATGGCATCCTTTACCCGGGAGAGCACCCGTTTCATGGTCACGGATTTTGTCTGGGGAACAAGGGTAGCCACTGCTTTTACCAGGGGAAATCCTGCAGAGAGCAGGGTTGACAACTGCCTTGTTATCATGGACAGTTCAGAAGAACTTACCTTTGCAAACAGGCGGAACCCGGTGAAAAAACCCGGTGATTTTTTCTCCCCGGTCCTTGCCGGGGATTCTATTTTTATCAGAGATGTCGGAAAAAGATCCTTCTGGCGCAGCTTTGTCTTTGCAGCTGCCGTACTTTCGGCATCAATGATGCCTGATACGTTTCTGCCTTTGGTATTGAGCGCTTTATATTCAAATACAGCCATGGTTTTTTTCCTAAAAAACAGTTATACGTGATCTATTGTAATTGTCAAAGCAAAAAAGCTACAGCAGAATGGAGCAGCCTTTTCCCAAACAGCCTGTGAAATTTTTGTAACAAAACCAGGAAAAAAAAGTTATATTTTCAGGTATTTTTTTTCACAATGTGCGATGAAGAGGCCGTATCTGCAGAGGTTGTGTCCCGGAATGTTTTTTGCATAAAAATTATGAATATACACAAAGGGCAGATAACATGGACTCTGTCAGAAACGGCTCCGCAAAAGTTTTTTTACTATTTTTTTTGTTCCTAAATCTGGTTTCTGCAGCCCCGGTATACAGCGCATCCTGGTTTTCAGGTATCGGTAATGACGGATATCTGAACGATGTAACAGGCCTGTACAATATATTGCGCAAGACACCTGGGTGGGATGATATTTCAGACAACCATTTTATCGGCACAGACCTGTCAGGCTCAAAGATCACAGACAGTATTTCCAGTCTTGCCAGCCGCATGCTGCCCGGTGACCGCCTGTTCTGGTATTACTCAGGGCACGGCAGTTATGTCTCAGATGCTGACAATGATGAATCCGCACCCGGTGCCACTGCACTGAACACCTGGGATGAAACCATCGGTCTGCGCAATGATATGCATCCCTTAACCGATGATGTTCTTGCAGCAGCGTTTCAACCGATTTCTGACAAAGATATTCATATCATTTCCGTGCTTGATGCCTGTTATGCCGGGGGATTTGTTCCTGCCCC
>JAABTU010000477.1 GCA_011389715.1 Desulfotignum sp. | reverse complement strand
GTCAAACCCCGGGACAAGATTACGAAGGATGAAAAAAAAACGCAGAATGCGCTGCAGAAAATTTATATACTTCTTCGGACCCATACCAATCATGATTTTTCCCTTTACAAGAAAAATACCATTATCCGGCGGGTGGAACGGCGGATGCATGTGCACCAGATCGATAATATCGAAGATTACCAGACCTATCTTACCAGAAGCGAGCGCGAGATCCATGTGTTGTTCAAGGACCTTTTGATCGGTGTAACAAGCTTTTTCAGAGATTCTGAAGCCTTTGCCGTCCTCAAGGAAAAATATTTATCCGAACTTTTGGCCGATAAACCGGAAGGGGCCATGGTCAGAATCTGGGTGACCGGATGCAGCACCGGTGAAGAGGCCTATTCCATGGCTATTTTATTACAGGAATGCATGGAAAAAATGAACCGGCATTTCAACGTCCAGATATTTGCCACCGATATTGATCAGGATGCCATCAAATCCGCCAGATCCGGCCTCTATCCCTTAAGCATTTCCGCAGATCTCGATCCGGTGAGATTAAAACAGTTTTTCACCAAAGAAGATAATCACTACAAGGTCAAAAAACCCATCCGGGAAATGCTGGTGTTTGCATTGCAGGACCTGATCAAAGACCCGCCTTTTACAAAACTGGATATCATAACCTGCCGGAATCTTCTGATCTACCTGGAGCCGGAATTGCAGAAAAAACTGTTTCCCCTGTTTCATTACAGTCTGGTGCCGGATGGTCTTTTGTTCATCGGTTCATCCGAGTCCTTAGGCCAGGAAACAACCCTGTTTGAAGCATATGACCGGAAATGGAAAATTTTTAAACGCAAATCAGGCTTGTCAAAGGCCAATCCCATATTGAACCTCTCGGTTCCGGCATCCCCTGAAGAACCTTCGGCCATAAAAACCCCTGATGCGGTCACAAAGGCGGAGGATATCAACAATTTTAAACTGGTGGAAACCATTCTGCAGGAAAGCGACACCCCTCCCTGCGTCATTATTGATGAAAAATTGAATATTGTGTATATCCACGGCCGGACCGGAAATTATCTGGAACCTGCCGCTGGCAGGGCGTGTTTCAATATCCTGGACATGGCCCGGCCCAGTCTGAAAACCGTCCTGGCATCGGCCATCCGCAAAGCCACCAGTATGAAGCAGCAAGTCGTCCGCAAAGGGGTTGATGTCGCGGACAACGGCAGCGCTATCACGATTGACCTGACGGTAAAACAGGTCCTGGGATACGGTGCCCTTCGCGGCATGCTCATGGTCGTCTTTAATGATGTAAAAAAAGCAAAAACCAAAACCAAGCCCAGGGCGCCCAAAAAAAACGATACCATAAACCGGCTTGAACAGGAGCTGGAATACACCAGAGAAAACTTGCAGACCACCATTGAAGAGCTGGAAACCGCCAATGAAGAACTCCAATCCAGCAATGAAGAACTGCAGTCCACCAATGAGGAGCTGCAATCCACCAATGAAGAGATGGAGACCTCAAAAGAAGAACTCCAGTCCCTGAACGAAGAGTCGGCCACCGTGAATGCGGAACTCCAGATCCGGCTCAATGAATTGTCCGATGCCAATGACGACATGAAAAATTTATTGAATGCCACCAAGATCGGGACGATTTTTTTAGACATGGACATGAATATCAAGCGGTTCACCGACAGTCTCACCCGCTTGATTCCATTGACCATGAACGATATCGGCCGGCCGATCAGCCATTTTGTCACACAATTAAAAGAATTCCACATTGTGGACCATGCCATGCAGGTCTTACAAGATCTGATACCCCAGGAATTTGAAGTGGAAAGCCTGGACGACAAGTTTTTCAGAACCCGGATCATGCCTTACCGCACCATGCAGAATGTCATTGACGGTGTGGTGGTGACTTTTGAAGATATCACTGAATTCAATCGGTATCGCCTGAAGGCCCATCGCCTGTCCGTGATTATGGATGCAAAGGATGCCATCCTGATCCAGGACAAAAAAGGCGCTATTTCCTTCTGGAACCAGGGCGCTGCAGACATTTACGGGTATACGGAATCCGAGGCCCTGAAAATGAATATCAAGGAGATGATACCCGAAGAAAATCGCAAAGCGTCTCTGGAATTGATAGACCAGGCATTTGCCGGCAAATTGTTTGACAGCCTTGAAACCTTTCGAAGAACCCGGTCAGGTAATGTTCTGAAGGTCTGGGTGATGGTCCTGGCACTGCGGGATGAAAAAGATATGACCAACGGGGTCGTCACCATTGAAAGGATCATCCAGGATACATAATGAATAAGATGAAAAATAAAACAGCCGAAGAAAAATTCAATGCATTGCGCCGGCAGGCGGAAGAATTGATGGCAAAACCGGATTTCTCAAGGAGATTGGTTGCGGTTGAAGATCCGCTCCGACTCATTCATGAACTCCAGACCTTCCAGGTTGAACTCGAACTGCAAAACGATGAGCTTCGCCGCGCCCAGCAGGAATTGATGGAATTTAAAATCCATTATACCCAGCTGTATGATTTTACGCCTGTGGGATATATCACCCTGGATGCAAAGGGAAATATTATCGATGCCAACATGACCCTGGCCCGGATGCTGGCAACGGAAAGAAGCTTTCTGATCGACCGGCCGCTTTCCGACCATATCCTTCCACCGGACCAGGATATTTATTACCTGCACCTGCAAAGGCTTTTTGCGTACAAAAAGCGGCAGATCTGTGAGCTTAAAATGACCCAAAAAGAGGGGCCATCTTTTGATGTACAAATGGAAAGCACAGCTATCCCGGAGTCCGGCCAGGGGAAAGCCTGGTACCGAACCGTAATCATTGATGTCTCCGATCGGAAACGCGCCGAACGTCTGCTCAAATACGGCAGACATCAATTGGAATCGGTTTTGAACCGGATTGAATCCTGTGTCTACATTGCCGACATGACCTCCTATGAGATCCTTTTTATGAACACGTACATGATAAAAAAGCACAAAGCAGACCTGACCGGCCAGGTCTGCTGGGCAGCCATCCATGGAAAACAGACCGGGCCTTGTGACATCTGCAACAACGACAGGCTGGTGGATGAGGCCGGCAAGCCTACAGAGCCCTGTATCCAGGAATTTTACGACAAGGAATCTGGGAAATGGCTTGAACTGAGCAGTCTTGCGGTCCCGTGGACAGACGACCGGCTGGTGCGCTTGGAAATCGCCAGGAACATCACCGGGCGGAAGCAAGCTGAAAAGGAACAAAAAGAGATCACGCTGACCCTTGAAGAAAAAGTAAAGCAAAGAACAGCTGAACTGGAAGATATGAACGCCACCCTGAGAATATTGCTGAAAAAAAGAGAAGTGGATAAAAATGAGATCGAAGAAAAGATCTTTGCCAATCACAAACTGATCCTGGCCCCCATTATCCGGAATCTGAAAAAGAACCTGACCCGGGAAAGCCAGAAGAATATGATGGAGATCCTGGAATCTGAGTTGAAAAATATTCTTTCGCCTTTTTCAAAAAAATTATCCGATAACATGGTGAATTTAACGCCCATGGAAATTCATATCGCAGATCTGGTTAAATTCGGCAAAACCAACAAGGAGATATCGGAAATCATGCACAGCTCCATACACACCATATCCCGCCATCGCGAGAATATCCGGAAAAAGACCGGCTTGAAAAACAAAAAAGTAAATCTTCGCTCCTTTCTTTCTACCCTGGAATAGTGCCTATTTTAAATAGGCGATAAATGGGTGTTTTTTTGCTTTTCTGTTTTGTTGACTCTCGATGCAATTCCCTTTAGTATTAAGATAAAATAAAAGCCGGAAAATTTTAATCTGATATCTCTTCAACTGATATCCCTTCAACTGAAATTCCGGCGCAAAAATCGGTTTAAGGTTTTTATCCCGATGGGGAAAAGGGAAAAAAGGGCACGCATGAACAAAAAAGAGACAATCCAGAAAAAATTTAATGAATTGCGCAGGCAGGCTGAAGATTTGATGATGGAAAAAGGGGTTGTAAGTCCCTCGGCGGTCGACCATGATCCCCTTGAACTGATTCATGAACTCCAGACCTTTCAGGTTGAACTGGAACTGCAGAATGAGGAATTGCACCGCTCCCAGCAGGAACTCATGGAATTCAAAGTGCGTTATACAGAACTGTATGACTTTACCCCTGTAGGCTATATCTGCCTGGATATAAAAGGGGTGATCCGCAATGCCAACCTGACCCTGGCGGATATGCTGTCATTGGAGAGAAGTTCTCTGATAGACCAGCCCTTGTCCGGGTATGTTCACTTTGAAGACCAGGATATCTATTACCGGCATCTTCAGGATCTTGCCGAGTCAAAAAAGCGGCAGATATGTGAACTGCGGATGACCAGATCAGACGGCACCATTGTGGATGTGCAGCTGGAAAGTATGGTTTTTTCACATCAAAGCTGGAGACCGGAACAATACAGAACCGTGATCATTGATATCACTGAGCGCAAACAGATGGAAAAGGAGCAGGAAGCGCTGCGGATACGGCTTCATCAGAGCCATAAGATGGAGTCCATCCGTACCATTGCCGGCGGGATTGCCCACGATTTCAACAATATCCTTTTCATTATAAGCGGAAATGTCGACCTGGCAGTTCAAGAAACCCGGGATTGGCATCCTGTCTACCCCAAACTCGAAAGGATCAGGGCCGCTGCCGTGCGGGCGGCAGGAATTGTTAAGCTGCTCCTCAGTTTCAGCCAGACCTCCGATGAAAAACAGATCCCCATAGATGTGATTTCTGTGATCAAGGATGCGCTTATTTTACTGCGGGCATCCATCCCGACCACCATTGACATTCATACACAGTTCCCGGATGGGGCAGTGATGATTCATTCGGACAAGATCCAGATCGGCCAGATTCTGATGAACCTGTGCACCAATGCCTCCCAGGCAATGGAGGAGACCGGGGGACTTCTTGAGATCAGGGTGGGAACAAGAATTTTGCCGGAGGGGGCTGCTGGCGACTGTCCGGCCGGGGATTATGCCGAGATTACGGTAAAAGACAACGGCCCTGGAATTGATCCCGGCATCCTGGACCGTATTTTTGATCCCTATTTTACCACCCGGGAGATCGGGAAAGGGTCAGGGCTGGGACTGGCGGTTGTTTACACCATTGTTAAAAATCACAAAGGGACCATTACCATTCAAAACCAACCGGAAGGCGGGGTCCTGGTTACGATGCTTTTCCCGATGCTGGACCAGAAAAAGGAAACAAAGATCACACCCATAAATGGATCTTCCCATGGCACGGAAAGAATCCTTTTTGTGGATGATGAGGAAACCATTACGGATATGGCCCTGGAATCATTGGAATTGTTTGATTACAGGGTCGAGGCCATGACAGACCCGGAAGATGCCCTGGCGGTATTTACATTGAACCCCGGCTATTTTGATGTGGTCATCACCGACATGACCATGCCCAAGATGACCGGTGCCAGACTGGCGGAAAAATTAATAAGGATCCGGCCCGACATCCCCATTGTTCTCTGCACGGGCCACAGTTCCCTGATTGATGAGGAAAAAGCCCGGCAGCTGGGGATTGCCGCCTATATGATGAAACCGGTATCCATGTTAAAAATTGCAAAAACCATACGCAAACTGATGGATCAAAAAAAATGAAACCATTTTTTAACAGACAAACCCGGCACATCATTGCCGACCGGACCGGCCAAACCGTGAAAAATCTGAAAGACAATATGGCTGCCACCGATGAAAAAAATGAGAAAGGGATAAAATAAAAATTTTAGAAACCCTGCAAAACAGTCTGGAATTACACAGCCTTTCAGGAAAGGATCTGAAAATGCAAAAAGCTTTTTTAAATGTGTTTAACGATGTGCTGGGGTCGGTGCGTGAACCCCTCCTGGTGCTGGATACCAGCCTTACGGTGGTCAGCGCCAACCCCTCTTTTTACAAGCACTTCCACGTCACCCCGGAGAACACGGAAGGCGCATTGATCTATGACCTTGGTAACGGGCAATGGGATATTCCCAAGCTCAAAGAATTACTGGAAGAGGTTCTGCCCCAAAATTCCGTATTCAATGACTTTGAGGTGGAGCATTCTTTTGAAGATATCGGCCCGAAGATCATGCATTTGAATGCCAGAAGAATCTACCAGAAACCAACCGATGCCCAGCTAATTCTTCTGGCCATAGAAGATGTGACCGAGCGGGAATATTATAAACGCAATCTTGAGATCATTGTTGAAAACCGCACATCTGAACTCGCCCTGGCCAGACAGACTGCGGAAAAAGAAAGGGAAACCGCAGAAGAAGCCCTTTTAGAAATACAAAAGCTGAAAAAGCAACTGGAAGGGGAAAAAGCGTATCTGACGGAAGAAATCAAACTGGAACATAACCATGAAAATATTATCGGTAAAAGCGATGCGCTCAAATATGTGCTCTATAAAGTTGAACAGATTGCCGCCACCAATACCACGGTACTGGTTCTGGGTGAAACCGGAACCGGAAAGGAACTTGTGGCCAGGGCCGTTCACCACAGCAGCCCGCGCAAAAAAAGGGCCCTGGTAAAAATCAACTGCGCAGCATTGCCGGCAAACCTGATTGAAAACGAATTGTTCGGTCATGAGAAAGGGGCTTTTACCGGTTCCAGCGCCAGACAACGGGGACGGTTTGAGGTTGCAAACGGGGCCACGCTTTTTCTGGATGAAATCGGAGAACTGCCCCTGGAATTGCAGGCCAAACTGCTTCGCGTGATCCAGGACGGTGAATTTGAACGCCTGGGCAGCTCCCATACCATCAAGGTGGACGCCAGAATCATTGCCGCCACCAATAGAAATCTTGAACAAGAAGTAAAAAAAGGCAACTTCCGGGAAGATCTCTGGTACCGGCTGAATGTTTTTCCCATTACCATGCCCCCCCTTCGGGAGCGGACAGAGGATATCCCGCTCCTGGTGGCTTATTATGTCAAAAAAATTGCCAGACGGCTGGGCAAAGATACCCCCATTGTTCCCAAACTCATGATGGACGCTCTTCTGAATTATCACTGGCCGGGAAATGTCCGGGAGCTGGAAAATATTCTGGAGCGTGCCGTCATCATCTCGTCGGGCCCAAAACTGCGCATGGTGGATGATTTTAACAAGCCTTTGGCCGGTGGTTTAGGCAACACCCATAAAACGGTGGGGACAAAAACACTGGAACAAGTGGAGCACGACTATATTGTCCAGGTTCTGGAACAGACAAACTGGAAAGTCAGCGGGGAAAACAGTGCGACCCAGGTTCTCGGACTCAACCGCAGCACCCTGCGCGCCCGAATGCGAAAACTTGAAATCATGAAATCCTGAAGGGTCACATGTGGCCTTTGGTGATATGTGACCCTTCGTCCTGATTTTTTTGTACCTTCTGCTTTTCTTTTTGTAAAGACGGATTCCTGCGGCAGATCAGGCAGATGGACAGGCTGTGGAAACAAAGTCAAGTCATGGCATGAAGCTTGCTGTTACAATTTATCATAGGGTTCATTGAAGTACCGAATCAGGGTTGGAATACCGGCTCAGGATAGAAATTCCGGAATCATTCAAACCGCCAGGCATAGATGAAAAAGGTGATCGTTATGATTGTTGTCAGAATTACCATGAATGCACTTGCGGATAAACATCTGGAGGTCACGCAGACCCTTCTTTCGCTGATCGAACCCGTGGGCAAAGAAAAGGGCTGCAAAAACTACAATATTTTTTGTGATATCCATGACAAAAACCATTTCTGTCTGATTGAGGAATGGGAAACCCGGGAAAATCTGGACCACCATATCCAGTCCTGCCGATTCGGGGTTCTTCTGGGAATCAAACCGCTTTTACAGGAACCCTTGAATATCATGATTTATACAATGTCCCCTCCCCAGGGAATGGAGGCCATTGAAGCTGTCAGGGCCAAAGAAGTCACCTATGACAACAAAACCCAAACATGATGAAGATATCAAATCCATAGCCGTCATCGGCAATTATCTGCCCCGGCAATGCGGCATTGCAACCTTTACCAAAGATCTGGTGGAAGGATTGTCTGCAATATCTTCGGATATGGATTGCTGGGCGGTTGCAATGAATGACACTTTGGAAGGATATCCCTACCCTGAAAAAGTCCGCTTTGAAATCAACCAGAACGTATTGGCCGATTACAGCGTTGCATCCCAGTTTTTAAATATCAGCGGGGCCAATATTGTCTGCCTCCAGCATGAATTTGGTATTTTCGGAGGATCGGCCGGCAGCCATCTGCTCAAACTGCTGGGTGACCTTCACATGCCCGTGGTAACGACCCTGCATACGGTTTTAAAAGACCCTGCTCCTGAGTACCGGGATATCATGTGCAAATTAAGTGATCTGTCGGACAAACTCGTGGTCATGAGCCATATGTCTTGAAATCTCAAGGGGAGGCCTACCGGATCATGCTCCAGCAGATGGTTCACAAACTGGGAATCAACCGGCATGTCATTTTTCAAAACAGTTTTGTGGCCTTGCGGGAGCTGGGTGAATTCCTCGACATTGCCGATCTCTATATCTCCCCATATCCTGAAGAGGCCCAGATTACCTCCGGCACCCTGGCCTATGCCATGGGAACCGGCAAGGCCATCATTTCAACCCGCTATTGGTATTTTGGGCCGGTTCCACCTGATGAGAATACCTCTAAGAATAAAAAAATAGTGGTTTATCCGGGAAAACGTTTGAGTCTCCAGCGTCATCAGCACAGGGATGAACACTGATTTGTGGTCAGCGGACAGGGCATATGGACCTTGGATGGCGTTGATAAAAGGCTTGTGGCAGGGCAATCGGTGGATATCCCGCGCAAATCCGTTCACAGGATTCAAAATGACGGCATAAAAAATCTGGTATTTACCGAAGTTCAGACCGGCGATTATTTTGGTGAAGATGATATTGAGCGGCTGGAAGATGATTTTGGCAGAAATTAACACACAGAAAGGGTTTGTCATGAATACCCGAAAAGATATCATTACGCGCTGTGCAGACAATCCCATCCTGACAAAAGAGGATATCCCCTATCCGGTTGCAACGGTCCATAATGCCGGCGTGGTCAAATATCAGGGGCAATATATCATGCTGTTCAGATCCCATCTTTATAACGGGCGCTCCATCATCGGACGGGCAGACAGCACGGATGGGTTTTCATTTATTGTCAGTCCCGAACCCTTTTTAATCCCGGCGAAAGAGGGTGTTTTTGCAGAGTATGAAGCATTCGGCGTAGAAGACCTGCGGATCAATCCGGTGGGAGATGAATTTTTGCTCACCTACAGTGCCTATTCTTGTCACGGCGTCTGTATTGCCCTGGCCAGGACCTTGGATTTTAAAACTGTCGAACGTATTGCCCTGATCACCCAGGCGGATTTGCGCAACGTGGTCATCTTTCCTGAAAAAATAAAGGGCGGTATGTACGTTTTGACCGGCCCCATTCGGAAATTTCCCCCTGGTCCATCTGGATTTCCTATTCTCCCGATCTGATTCACTGGGGGAATTCCCGGGTGATCATGAAACCATTGGCCTATCACTCGGATGAAATGAAAATCGGGCCCGGAGCGCCACCCATAAAAACCGAAAAAGGCTGGCTGAATATCTATCACGGGGTTTTCAAAACCATGTCCGGGACTGTATACCGGCTCGGCGCTGCCTTGCATAAACTGGATGATCCGGCCATCCTTATCGGGGTTTGTGATGAGTGGATTCTTCAGCCGGAAGACCCCTGGGAAAGGGTCGGCTATGTTCCCAATGTGGTGTTTACCTGCGGAGCCGTTCCGGAAGAAGACGGCACGGTAAAAATTTACTGGGGAGGTGCGGATACAGTCATGTGTGCGGGTACGGCAAAGATTGACGACCTTGTATCGCTTTGCATCTCTTCTTTCCGGCCGGCCATGTGACAGTTGTCACAAAGGGCAACGGGTATAACCCCTGCTCTTAAAATTCCAGTTACCTAAGGAAATCCCTACATGAAGGCAAAACATCCTGTTCAATTGAAAACGACAAGAAAACCCAACAAGATCACCGGGGATACATCCCGGGTCATTACACGGCCTCATATTCCGAATGACCCGAATCGCATATCTAAAATTATCGGCCGGATCATGGCTCTGCCCGATGCCTTTGCCAAAGATCTGATGGCAAAAATATGCAAGGACTTTGCGGACCGGCACGAAGACATCCATCATATTTTTGAACGACACCTGAACCGGGTAAAGGATTTTTTGCCAAAGGGCGTATTGCTGAATGAAGTGCAAAAGGGACTGATCGGCGCTTATTTTACAAAGGAGTATGCCATAGAATCTGCCGCGCTTTTCAACCCTTCCATTGTTCCCCATCCGGATCAGAGCCACATTGAAAAAGGCAGCCTCCGGTTTGTCATGAGTCTGAGGGCCACCGGTGAAGGCCATGTATCCACCATTGTATTTAGAAGCGGCATCCTGAACCGGCACAACACCTTTTGTTTTGATCCGGTCAGTGAGTTTGTGGAAACCCCGGATTTAAAAAAGGATCCTGTCTACGACCGACCTGTTTTCCAGCAAAAGCTCGATGAAATGAAGGCCAACACCGAAATCAGCACCTATCTTCTCAGCCGCCTGCCCGAAGTATTCACCTTTAAGGAACTCATCGCACAAATCCGCATCCTCAACACAAGTCCGCAATTTTCTCCGGCCAAACAGAAAAAAGCCTTCAGTTATATGACCTGGCTTGCAGATTCCAATTATGAAGTGGACTTTCATGCCGATCACAGGATCTCGGAACGGGTCATTTTCCCGGTTTCAAGAAATGAGAGCAGGGGGATTGAAGATGCCCGGTTTGTGCAATTTTTCGATGACAACCAAGAGAGCACCTATTACGCAACCTATACAGCATATAACGGGGTGACCATTTTACCGCAGTTGATCGAAACAAAGAATTTCATTCATTTTAAAATCCGGACACTCAACGGCGATGCGGCTCAAAATAAGGGCATGGCCCTTTTCCCCCGAAAAATAAAGGGGCAATATGCCATGCTGTCACGCCAGGGAGGCGAAAACAACTATATCATGTTTTCAGATAACCTGCATTTCTGGCAGACATCCCAGGTGATCCAGGAACCTGAACAGCCCTGGGAATTTGTCCAGATCGGCAATTGCGGGTCGCCCCTGGAGACCGATAAAGGCTGGATCGTGCTGACCCACGGGGTGGGGCCCATGCGCCAATACTGCATCGGTGCCATTCTTCTGGATCTGGAAAACCCGGCACGGATCATTGCCCGTCTGGATGAACCGCTTCTGACCCCCAATGAGAAAGAACGGGAGGGACATGTCCCCAATGTTGTCTATTCCTGCGGGTCCATCATTCATCATAAGGAACTGGTCATTCCCTATGCCATGTCGGATATCAATTCGGGGATCGCAACGGTCGCGGTCAAGGATTTACTCAAGCGCATGCGAAAGGAGGTCCTTTAATATGATGACCATGGCGAAACCATTCTGGTTGTGGAGGATGAAGCCAAGCTGCAGAAACTGGTTAAGCGCATGCTTTCGGATCTTGGATACATGGTGCTGACGGCCGGTTCGGCAAAAGAAGCTCTGCAGATTTATGAGGTCCATGGCCATGAGATCCGCCTGGTCATCACCGACGTCATCATGCCTCAAATGAACGGCCGGGATCCGTTTTGTTCCGAACAATCAGATCACACTGCTGCAGAACGACGAAACATACTTCCCGGTCATGGAAGCGGTGCTGGACATGTACTGACCACCGGACGGGGGGCAGGTAGATTTTAAAGGTGGAACCCTGACCGAATTCGCTCAGAGCAGTTTCTGGAGTTCCTCTCTCGAAATTTCACAATCTCTGAGTATTTGAGCAAGAAGGCCGCGACCTATTGTTTCACCCCGGTGAACTGGTACAGTCGTACAGCGGCCGTTTGAATGTTGGATAAAATGATGACTTCCTTTTATTCGTATCACCTCAAATCCAATTTTGCGCAATGCACGAATTAAGTTGTTTCCTGTAATAGATGGAAATGTGGTCATAAATTTTATATCGCTACTTTTTGAACCCCGATGAATTCATTGGAGACAGGTTCTTCCACATCAAGACAAAGCTCTATTGCCTCTCGAATTCTTTTCATCAAAGTATCGATAGATTTAGCTTGAGTATGACATCCACGAAGACCCGGAACTGAAGCAACAAAATATCCATCTTCATCTTTTTCAATTATTACAGCAAATTCTTTCATTCTTTAAAGCCCTCCGACATATCTGGTTGATCTAACAAGCGAACGCGGAAAATCCTTAACTCCAAAAAAACTCAACTATAAATATCATGAATTCTGCGAAAACTCAACAATTTTGCAACCTGTCAAACGGATGGTTTTGGATGGTGATATGCGCTGGGCGCGAAGACCGGACCCGGAAGTCGCCTTCTATGAGACCCGGTTGAAGCATCCATCAGGTGCAGTAAAGGTTGGGGATGTTATTCTGGTCAGGATCAAAATGAAAAAGATAGATCCGGAACCCCGGGAGTTGACTCTGGAGCAAATTCCGAAAGTCCAGTCCGCGTTATTGTCACTGGAAACTGAAAACCGGGCGAATCTGTCTACCGAAGCTTATAATACGACATAATGATCCGGTCAAACCATCGGTT